>NZ_JAQUAL010000150.1:0-8132 GCF_028687295.1 Simplicispira sp. | reverse complement strand
CAGCTGCCGGGCACCGGCTCGCTGTGCTGGCTCAGAAAAATGGCGCTGGGGTTGGCCACCCCCTTGAGGCCTTTTTCCGTCATGGCAAACACGCCAATCTCGTTGACGGCGCCAAAGCGGTTCTTGATGGCGCGCACCAGCCGGAAGCTGCTGTGCGTGTCGCCCTCAAAGTAGAGCACCGTATCGACCATGTGCTCCAGCACGCGCGGCCCAGCCAGCGCACCCTCCTTGGTCACATGCCCCACCAGCACGATGGCCACGCCCGTGGCCTTGGCTGTGCGTGTGAGGTGGGCCGCACACTCGCGCACCTGCGCCACCGAGCCCGGCGCAGAGGTGAGCTGCTCGGAATACACCGTCTGGATGGAGTCAATCACCGCCACGGCGGGCTGCGTGGCCTCGATGGTGGCGAGGATCTTCTCGAGCTGGATTTCGGCCAGCACATTCACCTGGCTGCCCTCTAGCCCCAGGCGGCGCGAGCGCAGGGCCACCTGCGCGCCGCTTTCCTCGCCAGTGACGTACAGCGTGGGCAGACCCGCGCGCTGGTAGGCATCCAGGGCCTGGAGCAGCAGGGTGGATTTGCCAATGCCCGGATCGCCGCCAATGAGCACCACGCCGCCTTCGACGATGCCGCCGCCCAGCACGCGGTCGAGCTCATCGAGGCCGCTGGGCGTGCGAGCGATGTCGGTGGCCTCAATGGCCGACAGTGGCGTGACCGGCTGCGCCGCTGCCAGCCCGGCATGGCGGGCGCCGCTGTAGCGGTTTTTGCCGGGCGCATCGGACTCGGCCACCGACTCAATCAGGGTGTTCCAAGCGCCGCAGTGCGGGCATTTGCCCAGCCAGCGGGGGCTGGTGCCGCCGCACTCGGTGCAGGTGTGGATGGTTTTTTCTTTGGCCATGCAAAACGGCTGCCCACACGCCAGCGCAGGCAGCCGCAAGCAGGCAGAAAGAGGGTCAGGCCGCTGCCAGCCAGTACCCGGAGTTGAAAGGACTGCTCATGCGCAGCGCCAGGGGAGACACATCGACCAGCTTGTCTGTGGGCATGGGCTCGGCAGACTGCGCTTCGATTTCAATGCCCAGCACAGGGGCTGGTGCCTCGGTAGCCTCATTGGCCCGTTCCGCTTGGCTGACGGATGCAGAACGGGCTACAGAAAAGAATAGAAACAGCGGAATGCAATCTTGCGGTCACCCCAGTAATCGGCGGCATCACGGAAGATGTCCAGCAGCTGTTCGCGCGCTTCCTTGTCGAACTTGGCGGTGGCCGGAATTTGCTCCAGCACCACCACAAAGCCAGGCTGCGGGCCGGACTTGTGCAGCGGGTCGGTCATGCAGTCGTACAGGGCGTCAAAGTTCTTGCCAAAGTGCGGCGGAAACGTGAACTGCTGTGCGATCAAATCCAGCACATCCTGTTTGGTCTGTGCATGGGCGAGGTTGGCGTAAAGGAAATGGTGCCCCAGGGCGACAGCCGCATCTTGCAGGTCTTGCACGCGAAAAGCGCGAATGGACTGCACGATATTGGCGCGCACGCCGCGCAAAGGGGGGTCTTGATCCTTACGAAGTGGCATATCCATCTCCGCTTCTCTTTCTTAAAGTCCAAAAACTGGGGGCACCCCGGCGAACCGCGTACGGCTGTGTCCTGGATGAATCAAAAGGGGAAAGCAACAGACCGCTCCGTGCGGCACGGGTCATTGCACGATTTCGCGAAAACTGGAGTAGTGGTCACTGGTGTAGTAGCAAGCATCGGGAACCTGGGGCTTGCCGCCGCACACAATGCGCCTGGCCCCGCGATTGCGAGCGCCGGGCGTCCGAACGGTGTATTCCCTGTAGTAGCCGCGTTTCTTGGCTGGCAGTATTTTTTCGCGGTTGCCGAAGACGGAGCCGTCTTTGTCGTAGGGAAATGGCCCGCCCTCATGGATCAGGGCGTAGGTTTTGCGCCCCTGAACGGGCAAATCGGCCAGCGCAATGGTGCTGATCACCTCGGTGTCGGGGGTGGTACGCGCCAGCCCCACCATGGGTGTAAACACCAGCGCAGCACCCAGAACGCCCGCAAATCCCGCTTCGCACACCCGCTTGGCTATGGCCTTCAGCATTGAATACACCTTTCGGAAACTACGGGTTTACCCGAAATTTCAAGGCGCTAGTGTGACGCAAACCCCCCTGAAAAGCAAGGGCCTGCCCAATATTTAGGCAGACCCTGGGGGGCACATATGGCAGGGGCGGGCGCGCCAGTGGCGCCCCCTGAGTACAGCCGCCTCAGCGTTGCACGTTGGCGTCGGCCACGGTAAGCGCCGTCATGTTGACGATGCGGCGCACAGTGGCGCTGGGGGTCAGGATGTGTACCGGCTGCGCTGCACCCAGCAGCACCGGGCCAATGGCAATGTTGCCGCCTGCCGCCGTCTTGAGCAGGTTATAGGAGATGTTGGCCGCGTCGATATTGGGCAGCACCAGCAAGTTGGCATCGCCCAGCAGGCTGCTGTGGGGCATGAGGCGCTCGCGGGCCTTGCCGTCCAGGGCCACATCGCCGTGCATCTCGCCATCGACCTCCAGCCAGGGCGCCTGCACTTGCAACAGCGCCAGGGTCTGGCGCATCTTGACGGCGCTGGGCTGGTTGCTGGAACCAAAGTTGGAGTGGCTCAGCAGCGCCACCTTGGGTTTGATACCAAAGCGCACCATTTCTTCGGCGGCCATGACGGTGATCTCGGCCAGCTGCTCTGCCGTGGGGTCGTAGTTGACGTGCGTGTCCACCAGAAACACCTGACGGTCGGGCAGCAGCAGGCCGTTCATGCAGGCATAGGTGGCCACGCCCGCACGCTTGCCAATCACCTGGTCGATGTAGTTCAGGTGCATGGGGTTGGTGCCCCAGGTGCCGCAGATCAGGCCATCCACATCGCCGTGGTGCAGCAGCATGGCGCCGATGAGCGACAGGCGCCGGCGCATCTCGATCTTGGCAATGGGTGCGGTGATGCCCTTGCGCTCGGTCAGGCGGTGGTAGGTTTGCCAGAACTCGCGGTAGCGGTGGTCGTTTTCGACGTTGACCACGTCGTAATCCTGGCCCTCTTTCAGGCGCAGGCCAAACTTCTCGATGCGCTCGGCAATCACCGGTGGGCGGCCAATCAGCGTGGGGCGGGCAATGCCCTCATCGACCACAATTTGCGCCGCGCGCAACACGCGCTCTTCTTCGCCCTCGGCGTAGGCCACGCGCTTTTTCGTGGCGGCCTTGGCGGCGGCAAAAATCGGCTTCATCGTCGTGCCCGAGGCATAGACGAAGGTTTGCAGGTGGTCGCTGTAGGCGTCCATGTCGGCAATGGGGCGCAGGGCGACACCGCTGGCCGCAGCCGCCTGGGCCACGGCAGGCGCAATCTTCATCATCAGGCGCGGGTCAAACGGCTTGGGGATGAGGTACTCGGGGCCAAACGCCAGGGGTTCGCCCACGTAGGCTGCGGCCACCACTTCGCTTTGCTCGGCCTGGGCCAGCTCGGCAATGGCGTGGACGGCGGCAATCTCCATCTCCATGGTGATGGTGGTGGCACCGCAATCGAGTGCACCGCGGAAGATGTACGGAAAGCACAGGACGTTGTTGACCTGGTTGGGGTAGTCCGAGCGGCCCGTGGCCATGATGGCGTCATCGCGCACGGCCTTGACATCCTCGGGCTGGATTTCAGGATTGGGGTTGGCCAGGGCAAAAATCAGCGGGCGCGCGGCCATCTTGGCCACCATGTCTTTTTTCAGGACGCCACCGGCGGACAAGCCCAGAAACACGTCAGCGCCCTCAATGACTTCGCTCAGGGTGCGTTGCTCGGTTTTTTGGGCAAAGACGATCTTGTCCTCGTCCATCAGCTCGGTGCGGCCTTCATAGACCACGCCAGCCAGGTCGGTGACCCAGATGTTCTCGCGCGGAATGCCCAGCTTGACCAGCAGCCCCAGGCACGCCAGCGCAGCCGCACCGGCGCCAGAAGTAACCAGCTTGATCTGCTTGGGGTCTTTGCCCGCCACCTTCAGGCCGTTGATGATGGCGGCGCCCACCACGATGGCGGTGCCATGCTGGTCGTCGTGGAAGACCGGAATCTTCATGCGTTCGCGCAGCTTGCGCTCGACGTAAAAGCAGTCGGGGGCCTTGATGTCTTCGAGGTTGATGCCGCCAAAGGTGGGCTCCAGCGCGGCAATGATCTCGACCAGCTTTTCGGGGTCTTTCTCGTTGATCTCGATATCGAACACGTCGATGCCCGAGAACTTCTTGAACAGCACGCCCTTGCCCTCCATCACTGGCTTGCTGGCCAGCGCGCCGATGTCGCCCAGGCCCAGCACAGCGGTGCCGTTGGTGACCACGCCCACCAGGTTGCCCCGGCTGGTGTATTTGAACGCGGCATTGGGGTCTTTGACGATTTCCTCGCAAGGGGCCGCGACGCCGGGGGAGTAAGCCAGCGCCAGATCGTGCTGGTTGACCATTTGCTTGGTCGCAGCGATGGCGATTTTGCCGGGCTTGGGGAACTCGTGGTACTCCAGCGCAGCGCGGCGCAGCTGGGCTTTTTTGTCGGGGGTATTGGGGGTTGTGGCCTTGGGGGCGTCAGGCATCAGGCATCTCCAGCAAGTGGTGGAGCGACGGTGCGCTGGCCTTGTGCCAAGGTGGCACCGTTGGCTCCCGTGAGGGGAAGGCGATTGTAGGCGCGGCCCCAAAGCACACGCACGCTGGCAGGGCAAAAACCACCGTGCGGCGGTGCTGCCATGGCGCTGTCACACCACGGTGCCAGGGCGCCGTGGATGCCTGGCCAGGCCACAAAAAAGCTATTCTTTTGATAGCTAACTGCGCTTATTCCACAAGCTCTAGAGGCACTTTTGATTCATAAAAAAGCACGGAGCACTGCCTACAATGGCGCCATGCACCGCCTTCTGCGCCTTCCCGGCACCCGCGCCGTGCCGTGCTGGCGGGCCGTGCGCAGCCTGGTCGCCACCGTGCTGCTGGCCTTGCCGATGCTGGCAGACGCCACGCCTGCACTTGCGCCTGCCGCCACCGCCCCGCACCCACGCATCGGCGTGCTGTCGGTGCTGGACGACGAAGACACCCAGCGCCAGTGGCAGCCGCTGGCCGACCGGCTGGCGCAGGCACTGCCGGGCTGGCAGGTGCAACTGCAAGCGCTGAACGCCGCCACGCTGGAAGCCGCCGTGGCACAGCGCCAGCTCGATTTTGTGGTCACCAACCCGGGGCACTACGTGGTGCTGGAGGCACGCCATGGCGCCACCCGCATCGCCACGCAAACCGCCGAATCGGGCAGCGACCCGGCGCACGCCGTGGGCGCCGCCGTGGTGGTGCGCGCGGGTGCGCCGCTGCCGAACACGCTGGCCGACCTGCGCGGCCAGCGGGTGGCCGCCGTGCAGGGGCAAGCGTTTGGTGGCTACCAGCTGGTGGCCGCCGAATGGCTGCGCCAGGGTCTGGACGCCGAGGCCGGCGCCGTACAGCGCGTGTTCACGGGTTTTCCGATGCAGCGCGTGGCCGACGCGGTGCTGTCGGGCCAGGCCGATACGGGCATTTTGCGCACCTGCGTGCTGGAGCAGTTGGAGCGCGCAGGCCGCGTGCCCCCGGGCGCGCTGGTGGTGGTGGGCGCGCGGCCCGATGCACCGCCGGGCTGCCAATCCTCCACCCCGATGTACCCCGGCTGGGCCTTTGCCGCGCTGGCCCACACCCCGCACGACCAGGCCCGCAGCGTGCTGCTGGCGCTCTTGGGCTTGCCCGCCGATGCCCAGGGCAGCCGCTGGTCGGTGCCCGCCGACTACCAGCGCGTCCACGACGTGCTGCGCGCCTTGCAGGTCGAGCCCTATGCCTTTTTGCGCGACACCCGCCCACAGGCCCTGCTGGGGCGCTACTGGCCAGCGCTGGCCGCTGCGCTGGCGCTGGTGCTGCTGGGGGCGGCCTACATGCTGCATGTCGAACTGCTGGTGCGACGGCGCACCTCGGAACTCACCCGCAGCCTGCGCGAGCGTGAGCGGCTGGCCCAGCAACTGGCACAGGGCCAAGAGGCCATGGACCACCTGGCGCGCCTGTCGATACTGGGCGAGCTGTCGGCCACGCTGGCGCATGAACTCAGCCACCCGCTGGCTACCATTGCCAACTACGCCGCCAGCGTGCAGCGGCGCGCTGCGCGGGGCGACCTGGCCCCCGCCGCACTGGCACAGGCACTGCAAGACATTGCCCAGGAAACCGAACGCGCCACCCGCGTCATTGCCAGCGTGCGGGCGCTGGCGCGCAAGCGCACCGCCGTGCGCACCCACAGCGACCCGGCCACGCTGGTCAGCGAAGCAGTGGCCCTGTTTGGCAGCCTGCTGGGGCAAGCGCCGCCGATTACCGTCACGCACGAGAGCGCCGCCCAGGGCCTGCGCGTGTGGTGTGACCCGCAGCAAATCCAGCAGGTGCTGCTGAACCTGCTGAAGAACGCCCTCGACGCCCACCGCGCCGCCGGTCGCGACAATGCCGCCATGGTTATTTCCATCCAGCACCTGCCGCCCCACCTGGCAATTGCCGTGCGCGACCACGGCGCACCCCTGAGCGAGGCCGAGCGCGCCCGGCTGTTCGAGCCCTTCTACACCACGCGCGCCCACGGCCTGGGCCTGGGGCTGGCCATCTGCCGGGGCATTGCCGAAGCCCACGGCGGCGCACTGCTCGCCCGTCCTGCCGACGCCAGCGACATCACGGGCGCAGACACAGGCACCAGCCACACCGGCATGGTGTTTGCGCTGCACCTGCCGCTGGCGCCTGCGGCCAACGCCCCACCCGCACCGGGGCTCACATCCATCTGCGCTGCCACGCAGGCACGCACAGCCCAACCAGCGCCAGCCCCCACGCCAGCGCCCGCTACGCCCACAGCCCCGCCATGAGCACGCCCCCGCCAGTCGTCCACATCGTGGACGACGATGCCGCCTTTCTGCGCTCGACGCTGTTCATGGTCGAAGGATTGGGCTTTGCCGCCCAGGGCTACGCGCTGGCCGAAGATTTTCTGGCTGCGCTGCCCGCCCCTGCGCCCCAGGGCTGCTGCCTGCTGCTGGACATCCGCATGCCGCGCATGAGCGGGCTGGAGCTGCAACAGCGCCTGGCCGCCGCCGGGCACGACTACCCCACCGTGTTCATGACCGGCCATGGCGACATCGACCAGGCCGTGCAGGCGCTGCGCGGCGGTGCGCTGAACTTTCTGCAAAAACCGTTCCGCGAACAGGCGCTGCTGGACGCACTGAACCACGCTGTGGCCGTGGGCCTGGCCACGCAGCGCCAGCACGCGCGCCGCGCCCAGGCGCAAGCCCTGCTGGCGCGCCTGTCACCGCGCGAGCGCGATGTGGCGCGGCAACTGGCACTGGGCCTGAGCAACAAAGAAGTGGCGCGCCAGCTCAGCATCAGCGACCACACCGTCCACGTCCACCGCCAGCGCATCACCGAAAAAACCGGCAGCGGCCACGCCGCCGACCTGGCACGCCTGATCCTGCGCGCCGACCCACAGGCGCTGGACGAGGGCAGCGCGCCACCGCCAGCGCCTGCCATGTAGCTACCAAAGTAATAGCTAGTAGCGCTCACCCCGCAAGGGCTAGCGGCCTAAAACACTGAATAAACTGAATCCCAAACCCCACCCGCCTTGCCCCATCCACCCGTCGGGCGGGGCCGCCAGTGCAGGGCGGCGCAGCCCGGTAGAGCGGTGCGCCCAGCGGGCACCCCACGGGCACCCGCCCAGGCGCCGCAGACACTCAGCGGGCGCTCTTGCCAGCAGCAGCACGCTCGGCGGCTGCACCGGCCTTGAGCTGCTCCATCATTTCTTTTTGCTTGGCCACCAGCGGCGGGTAGGGGCCAAAGCGGTGCTGGTCAGCGCTGGCGCCCAGCAGGTAGGGCGGAAAGGCCGAATCGACCGGCTTGTTCCAGCGCGCCGGAAAATCCGCTTCCAGGTTGGCCTTGATCGGGCGCGGCTTGGACAGCATGAACGCGGCCACGTCATAGGCCTCGTCGTCGCTCAATTGCGGCGCGTCGTGCGAGCTACCCAGCGGCATGTTGTGCTTGACGAAGCGCGTGGCCATGATCAGGCGGTTCATGCCCGCACCGTTGTTGAAGCTGTCGGGGCCCCACAGCGGCGGAAAGGTGTAGCCCTGCGCATCGCCCACCTTGC
>NZ_JAQUAL010000014.1:0-37159 GCF_028687295.1 Simplicispira sp. | reverse complement strand
TCGCGCCAGACTTTCTCGGGGTATTCGGTTTTACCCCACTGGGCAAACAGCTCGGCGCGGCGGTTCTCGTCGGAATACTGGTGCGTGGTTTTGACCACCGCATTGACCACGCGCTGCACCGCCTGCGGGTGGCGCTGGGCAAAGGCGTCGGTGACCAGCAACACCGTCTGGCGGGTGTATTGGTAAGAGTCTTCTGCGGCCGACCAGATCACTTTGGCCAGGCCCTTGTCGCGCAGGTCAAACAGGCCGACGTAGCCAAACACGGCATCCACATCTTTGCTGGCCAGGGCCGCCTGCGAGGTGGGCAAATCCAGGTTGATGAGTTTGAGATCGCGCTCTTTCAGGCCCTTGCTGGCCAGCGCGCGTGCGGCGGCCAGGTGCAGGTTGGTGCCCTTGAACACCGCCACCCGCTTGCCCTTCAAGTCTTCAATGCGCTGGATGCCCGAGTCGGGCTGCACCGCCAGGTACAGGCCCGTGCGCACGCCGCTGCCCAGAATGATTTTGGTTTTGACATCGCCCGCCCGGTGGACGATGGAGGGCAAATCACCCTGCCAGGCAAAGTCCAGCTGCTGGTTGACCAGCGCCTCGTTCACCGCCGGGCCTGCGCCTTTGAAGAACGTCCACTCGACCTTCACGCCGTCTTTCTTGAATTCTTCTTCCAGCACGCCATCGGTGTAGGCCAGCGCCGTCGAGGTGCCGCCGTGGCGCACCGGGTTGCTGCCCACGCCGCCCGTGGCCACGCCGATGCGGATGACTTTCAACGGCTCTGGCGCCTGTGCTTGTGCGGGCGCCACGGCGCTCAGTGACAGCGACAGTGCCGCCAGCCAAAGGGTTTTCCAGGGTTTCATGCTCGACCTCCATTGCGGTTTTTAATAACTGAAATGAATGTAGAACAGTTTTTTCAAACCAATAAAGAATAAAAAAGCATGAGCAACGACAAAGATGTTTTGCGCATGAGCTGCCACCCCGCAGTAGTAAGGCGCAGCCCAACTATCGATATGCGAACTGCTTCGTTCGCGCGGCGCAGGGGCCTGCCTAGAGTCCATTCCTGTCGATACACCCCGCAACTTCAGGAGCACCTTGCATGTCCCAACTCAACGATCTGGCCCAGCCCTACACCCGCTTTGTGGCCGAGCCCTACACACCCACCATTGGCGCCGTCATCCACGGCCTGGACCTGGGCCAGCCACTGGACGAAACCACGCAGGCCGAGCTGCGCCACGCCCTGGCCGCACACGAAGTCATCTTCTTTCGCGGCCAGCACCTGACGCCGGCGCAGCATGTGGCCTTCACCCGCACGTTTGGCGGCGTGGCCGAGGTCAAAGCCTTCTTCCCCCGGCTGGAGAGCCACCCGGAAATCGAGATCGTCGAGAGCACGGCGCAGCGCCCCAAGGCGGCCAACAACTGGCACGCCGACATCACCTGGCGCGAGCAGCCGCCGCTGGGCACCAGCCTGTATGCGCAGGTGATTCCGCCCCACGGCGGCGACACCATCTGGAGCAGCCTGACCGCCGCCTACGCCAGCCTGCCGCCTGCGTTCCAGGCCTACCTGGAAACGCTCACCGCCGTACACACCTGGGAAATCAGCAACTGGACGGAGTACCTGCTGAACAAGGACGCCAGCGGCGAGCAACTGCGCGAAGCGCGCGCCAAATACCCGCCCGTGGAGCACCCGGTGGTGCGTACCCACCCCATCACGGGGAAAAAGATTTTGTACGTCAACAGCACCTTCACCAGCCACATCAAGGGCCTGCCACGCGCACAAAGCGATGCGCTGCTGAGCCAACTGTTTGCGCTGGCCCAGGTGCCTGAATTCCAGGCCCGCCTGCGCTGGCAAGAGGGCACGCTGGCCGTGTGGGACAACCGCTCCACCCAGCACTACGCCGTGGGCGACTACTTCCCGGCACACCGCAAGCTGCACCGCATCACCATCACCGCGCCGCAAACCTTCTGAGCACCCGCGCAGCGCCAGCCACCCCACACCGGAGAAAAACCCTATGACCACCCCCCAACGCCAACTGCGCCTGGGCGCCTTCATCATGCCCACGGGCCACCACATTGCCGCCTGGCGCCACCCCGGCGCGCAGGCCGACGCCGGGGTCAATATCGACCACTACATCGCCTTGGCGCAAACAGCAGAGCGCGGCCTGTTCGACCAGGTGTTTGTGGCCGACAGCCCCGGCGTCTGGCACAAGGGCGACAAAGAATCCTTCAGCCGCCAGGGCCGCGTCTCGCACTTCGAGCCCGTGACGCTGTGGGCGGCGCTGTCGGCCGTCACCAAGCACATCGGCTTTGTCGCCACCGCCTCCACCACCTACGAAGACCCGTTTTTGCTGGCGCGCAAATTTGCCTCGCTCGACCACATCAGCAAGGGCCGCGCCGCCTGGAACGTGGTCACCACCAGCGCCGAAGATGTCTATGGCAATTTTGGCTATGAGGCCCACCCCGACCCCGCCACCCGCTATGAAAAAGCGCATGAATTCGTCGATGTGGTCAAGGGCCTGTGGGACAGCTTTGACGACGACGCCTTCACGCGCGACAAAGCCAGCGGCGTGGCCTTTGACCCCGACAAGCTGCACACGCTCAACCACATCGGCAAGCACCTGAAGGTGAAAGGCCCGCTGAACATCGAGCGCCCACCGCAGGGCCACCCGGTGATCGTGCAGGCGGGCTCGTCCGAGGACGGCAAAGAGCTGGCCGCCGCCAGCGCCGAAGCCATCTTCACCGCGTGGACGAGCCTGGCCGAGGCCAAAGCGTTCTACCAGGACGTGAAAGGCCGCCTGGCCAAATATGGCCGCCGCCCCGAGCAGCTGCTGGTGCTGCCCGGCATCTCCACCGTGATTGGCCGCACCGAGGAAGAAGCCCAGGCCAAGTGGGCCGAGCTGCAAGCGCTGATCCACCCCAGCGTGGGCCTGGCCACGCTGGTGCCCTTCTGGCCGGGCGAAGACCTGACGAAGTGGAACCTGGACGCCCCGCCGCCCTACATCCCCGAGCCGCCCAAGGGCATCAACAGCCGCGCCCACGTGGTGCTGGAGCTGGCCCGGCGCGACAAACTTACCGTGCGCCAGCTCTACGAATACCTGGCCGGTGCGCGCGGCCACTGGGTGGTGATCGGCACGCCACAAACCATTGCCGACCGGATGCAGGAATGGTTTGAAAACGGCGCCTGCGACGGCTTCAACGTCATGCCGCCGGTGCTGCCGCAGTCGCTCAACGAGTTTGTCGATTTGGTGGTGCCCGAACTGCAAAAGCGCGGCCTGTTCCGCACCGCCTACGAGGGCACCACCCTGCGCGAAAACCTGGGCCTGGAGCGCCCAGCCAGCCGCTACGCCGTGCCGCTGGCCAAGGCAGCGTAAGGCAGCGCCCCACCCCGCCGCGCCATCCCGATGGCGCGGTTACGCCCCCTCATCCGCCGCCAAACCGCCCACATCGGGCCATGATGAGCAGGTTTTTAGCCCAACTGATTTCTGCAACCAGCGGTTGCAGTTTTGGCTTGTCGCTGTATTCGTTGAAAAACTGCCGCATCAACCACAAGTTTTGGGAAGAAAACCCGTTGCGCCCCGGAAACTCCACTTGCAAATCACGGGCCAAGGTTTCGACCACAGCTTTGCCCAGCCTTGCTCGGCTTGCTTGCGACAAATAACCTCCCCCATCCACCAATACAAAGTCAACAACTCCTTGTTGGCCGCGCGCAGGGCTTGGTATTGACGCTGGCGGATTTGCACTTTGACTTCGTGCAAAAAGTCGCCGTAGTCAGCGGGCGGCACCACGCTGAGGCTCATAACGCATACCCCAGGCGAGGGGTGTCAAGGTCAATCCAGCATGGTGGTTCGATGGCGTTCATGGCGGTTTCGTTGGCTGGTGAAGGGAAGAAAAGCATAGCTGCTTGCGCCCGCGCACCCTGCTGCACCGCCACGCAGCGTCAACTACCGCTTGCGGCCACTGACCACCCGCCCAGAAAAAAACCAGGCCCAAGCCTGGTTCTGAAAAACGCTACTGAAAAAAATAGCTGCTTGCGCCCAACTTGTAAGGGCTGGAGGCCGATTTGGCCTCAAAAACCCAGCCTCACAGCTTGGCGATAGACACCTCGGTGGACTTGACCAGCGCCACCACGTCCGAGCCGATGGTCAGGCCCAGGCTGTCCACCGAGCGGGTGGTGATGACCGAGGTGACGATGCCCCAGGGCGTCTCCACATCGACTTCCGAGACAACATCGCCGCGAATGATTTCGCGCACTTTGCCCTTGAACTGGTTGCGCACGTTGATGGCTTGAATGGACATGGTTTTCTCCTTGAAAAGTCCGTTGAAAAAGTCTGCGAAAAGCCGCAAAAAACCCAAAAAATCAGCAAGAAATCGCGAAGCCGCCCCGGGGAGCGCGCGCCACGGGGGTGCGGGCCTGCGCGCTCAGGCCCCAGGCCATGGCCGTGACGCACAGCACGCGCTGCAAACGTTGGTGCAAGACAAAGGGCATGGGTACAGCCATGGGAGCCTCCTGGGTGGTGGGTGCGGTGGGGGGAGTAAAAAATCTGCGGTGGTGCTCAGACGCTGCACTGCACCTGCGAAAACGCCACGGGCGCAAACCGGCCCGATTGCGCGGGCGGTGGGCGCAGGGTTTCGGTGAGCAGGGTGTGGGTGGCTTCGTCCAGGCGGGCGGCGATGTCGGCGTCCAGGGTGTAGGCGCCTTCGGGCGTGAGCGCCACCTGGGCGTCGGTGGCGTAAATACCGGGCAGGATGTGGCGCGCACCCAGCGATTGCAGCACCGGGCGCAGTGCGTAGTCCAGCGCCAGCATGTGGTGCGGGCTGCCGCCAGTGGCCAGGGGCAGCACGGTTTTGCCCTTGAGCGCCGTTTGCGGCAGCAAGTCCAGAAACACCTTGAGCACGCCGCTGTAAGCGGCCTTGTAGACCGGCGTGGCCACCACCAGCACGCGCGCGGCGGCCACTTGCTCAATGGCCTGGGTGATGCTGCGGTGGCCAAAATCGGCCAGCACCAGCGCTTGGGGCGAGAGGTTGCGGATATGGATGCGATCAACCAATGCGCCCTGCGCACTCAGGCGCAGCGCAACGGCATCGAGCAAAGCCGCCGAGCGCGAGCGCTCCGAGGGGCTTCCGGCAATCAACAAGGCAGACATGGATACACCTTTGCGTGAATAGGCGGGTACGGCGCGCTTTACTTGCGCGCGTAAATCTGGTCAAAGCTGCCGCCATCGGCAAAGTGGACTTTGGCCGCCTGCTCCCAGCCGCCAAAGGCGTCGTCGATGGTGAACAGATTGAGCTTGGGGAACTGGGCGGCGTACTTGGCCCGGGCTTTTTCCGACACGGCGGGGCGGTAGAAATGCTTGCCTGCAATGTCCTGGCCCTCTTCGCTGTAGAGGTACTTCAGATAGGCCTCGGCCACAGTGCGGGTGCCTTTTTTGTCCACGTTCTTATCGACCACGGTGACGGCAGGCTCGGCCAGGATGCTGATGCTGGGCGCCACGATGTCGATCTTGTCGCCAAACTCTTTCTTGAGCAGGTAAGCCTCGTTCTCCCAGGAGATGAACACATCGCCCTGGCCGCGCTGCGAGAAGGTGATGGACGAGCCGCGCGCCCCGGTGTCGAGCACCGGCACGTTGGCGTAGAGCTTTTGCACAAAGTCTTTGGCCTTGGCATCCCCACCGTATTTGCGCTTGGCAAACTCCCACGCGGCCAAATAATTCCAGCGCGCGCCGCCCGAGGTTTTGGGGTTGGGCGTGATCACGCTGACGCCGGGCTTGACCAGATCGTCCCAGTCCTTGATGGCCTTGGGGTTGCCCTTGCGCACCACCAGCACGATGGTGGAGGTGTAGGGCGAGCTGTTGTGCGGCAGGCGCTTTTGCCAGTCTTTGGGGATGAGCTGGCCGCTGTTGCGCAGTGCGTCGGTGTCGCCCGCCAGGGCCAGCGTGGCCACGTCGGCGGCCAGCCCGTCGATCACCGAGCGCGCCTGCTTGCCCGAGCCGCCGTGCGACTGCTGAATGACCACATCCTGGCCGCTGGTGGCCTTCCAGTGCCTGGCAAACGCCTGGTTGAACTCCACGTACAGCTCGCGGGTGGGGTCATACGAGACGTTGAGCAGCGTCAGCGGCTGTTGCGCCAACGACGGCAATGCGGTCAGGGCCAAACCACCCACCAGCGCGGTGGCCAGGGGAATCTTGATAAAGTGGCGGCGAAGGCTCATGGGGGTAACTCCGGGGGTCTGAAAATGCGATGGATGGATTCTGAAAGCCGCCCATCAAAACTGGAACGACTGAGTTTTCAGTTTTTAATTACCCAAACATCTAAAGAAACACCACCCCATGGCACGAATGGTTCAATGCATCAAGCTCGGAAAAGAAGCCGAGGGCCTTGATTTCCCTCCCTATCCCGGTGATCTGGGCAAACGCCTGTGGGAAAACGTCAGCAAAGAGGCCTGGGCGGCCTGGCTCAAGCACCAGACCATGCTGGTCAACGAGAACCGCCTGAACCTGGCCGATGCGCGCGCCCGCCAGTACCTGGCGCGCCAGATGGAGCAGCACTTCTTTGGCGGCGGCGCCGACACCGTGCAGGGCTACGTGCCGCCCAGCGCCTGAGCCCGGTGCGCGCGCCCTGCCAGCACGGCGGGGCCTGAGCGCGCTGCCCGCCTCTTCCCCTCACGGGCGCCCTTTGCGGCGCCTTTTTCGTGGTCTTTACTCTCGGAATACCCCCTATGGCCGAACCCCTGGACTGGCTGGACGACGGCACGCCCTACAGCCCCCGCTTTGGCGACCGCTACCACAGCGAACAAGGCGGTCTGGCCCAAGCGCGCGAGGTGTTTTTGCACGGCTGCGGCCTGCCAGCGGCCTGGGCCCATCAGCCGCAGTGGCGCATTCTGGAAACCGGCTTTGGCTTTGGCCTGAACTTCCTCACCACCTGGGCCGCCTGGCGCGCCGACCCGCAGCGCCCCCGGCTGCTGCACTTTGTCTCGCTCGAAGCCTGGCCCGTGGCCGCAGACGACCTGCTGCGGGCCACCCGCGTCCACCCCGCCCTGGCGCCGCTGGCCCAGGAGCTGCACCGCCACTACTGGGGGCTGCTGCCGGGTATCCACCGCATCGCCCTCGATGGCGGCCAGGTGCTGCTGACGCTGTGCATTGGCGATGCGCAAACGCTCTTGCGCCAGCAGGACTGGACGGTGGATTCGGTGTACCTGGATGGCTTCAGCCCCCAGCGCAACCCCGAGGTGTGGAGCCTGCACACGCTCAAGGCCGTGGCGCGCTGCTGCCGGCGCGGCACGCGCCTGGCCACCTGGACGGTGGCGCGCGCTGTGCGCGACGACCTGGCGCAGTGCGGCTTCACCGTGGCCAAAGTGCCCGGTGTGCCGCCCAAGCGCGACAACCTGCACGCCACCTTCGACCCGCGCTGGGAGCCGCGCCAGGCGCAGGCAGCCAGCGCTGCCCATACAGCCAGTGCCGCGCCCGGGGCCACCCCTGCGCCCGGCACCAGTGCAACACCTGGCACCGGCACACCCGCGTGCTGCATCGTCATTGGCGCGGGCCTGGCCGGTGCTGCCGTGGCTGCCAGCCTGGCACGGCGCGGCTGGCAGGTGCAGGTGCTCGACCAAGGTGACGCACCGGCAGCCGGTGCCTCGGGCCTGCCAGCGGGGGTGTTTGCGCCCCATGTCTCGGTCGATGACAGCGTGGTATCGCGCCTGTCGCGCAGCGGCGTGCGCGCCACGCTGCAAGCCGCCGCCCAGTACCTGCAAGAAGGCACGGACTGGCAACCCAGCGGCGTGCTGCAACACCACGTGGATGGCAAACGCGGCCTGCCCACCGACTGGGATGCTGGCCCCGGCGCCGACTGGAGCCACGCTGCCCCCGATGTGGTGCGTGCAGCCCTGGGCATCGCACCGGGCGTGGGCGCCACCTGGCACCGGCGCGGCGGCTGGATTCGGCCCGCGCGGCTGGTGCAGGCCTTGCTGGCCCAGCCGGGCGTGCAGTTTCACGGCGGGCAGGCCGTGGCCCGGCTGGTGCGCGTTGCCAACTCCAGCGCCGACCTGTGGCAAGCCCTGGACGCCCAGGGCCGCGTGCTGGCCAGCGCCCCGCTGGTGGTGGTGGCCACTGGTTTTGGCAGCCCGCAGCTGCTGGCCCAGACCGACCCCGCCCTGGCCCGCTGGCCGCTGGGCATCGTGCGCGGCCAAGTCACCGGCGCGCGCCAGGCCGACCTGCCCTGGCCCGGCCCGGCCTTCCCGGTCAACGGCCATGGCAACGCCGTGCCCGCCTTTGTCTGGCCCGATCCAGCGCCCGCCCAGACCGGTGCCGCGCCCGCAGCCGCTGCGGCAGATATGTCATGGATTGCGGGCTCCACCTTTGAGCGCGGCCCGGCCAGTGTCTGGCCGCCCGCAGCCCCGGAGCAAGCCGCCGCACACCACCACAACCTGAGCAAACTGCAAGCCCTGCTGCCCGGCAGCGCCTTGCCGTGGACGCCCCTGCCGACACCCACGCCAGCGCAACCACCAGCGCAGGAGCCAGCGCCACACGCCGCCCCCGCAGACGCAGCGCCCCTGCCCCCCAGCCTGCGCCACTGGGCCGGTATCCGCTGCGCCAGCCCCGACCGCCTGCCGCTGGTCGGCCCAGTCGATCCGCAGGCGCTGCCCGGCCTGTGGGTCAGCACCGCCATGGGCGCGCGCGGCCTGACGCTGGCCCTGCTGTGCGGCGAGCTGCTGGCCGCCCGCCTGCACGGCGAACCCCTACCGCTGGACAGCAAGCTGGCCCAGGCGCTGGATACTGCGCGGATGGACAAGCCAGCGCGGGGCGACACAGCAGCGCCCGCCAAAAACAGGGGTCAAATTGGCCTCTAGCCCTTGCACAGCAAGCGCAAGCAGCTATGCATTTTGAATGCACTACCGACGGTAGAACGCTGCCCACAAAATGCTACTTTATTCATAGCTGCTTGCGCCCACCAGCCGGGCGCTGGAGGCATTTTTGGCATCCAAAACAAAGCCCTCCTCAGGGCTATCCTCGATTTTCAAATAACCAAATTCACATATTGGGAGAACAAAACAATCGTTTGTTTTTATATGCAGCCCCCCTACATTCAGCGCCATGCCTGATTTCGCGTTCATATTTGCTGGCTTTTGTGTGGGCCTGATCGTCGGTTTGACCGGCGTGGGCGGGGGCTCGCTGATGACGCCCATCCTGATCTTTTTCTTTGGCGTCAAGCCGCACATGGCCATTGGCACCGACCTGCTGTTTGCCGCCTTCACCAAAATGGGCGGCACCGTCAGCCTGGCGCGCCAGCGGCTGGTGCCCTGGCGCGTGGTGGGCATGTTGTGCGCGGGCAGCATCCCGGCGGCTTTCGCTGCCTTGTGGCTACTGAAGTACCTCGGCCCGGCCAGCGCGCAAGCGCAGCACATCATGACCACCACCCTGGGCGTGGCGCTGCTGCTGACGGCGGCGGCCACGCTGTACAAGGTGTTTGCCTTCTCCAAGGCCAAACACGCCATCGACCACGCCGCCCGCCTGGCCAACCCCGCCCTGGCCACGCAGCCGCGCCACTGGAGCCTGCCGGTGCTGCTGGGTGCGGTGATTGGCACGCTGGTCACGTTCACCTCGGTGGGCGCGGGCGCGGTGGGCGTCACGGTGCTGCTGCTGGTGTACCCACTGCTGCCGCTGCCCCGGGTGATTGGCGCCGATATCGCCTACGCCGTGCCGCTGACGCTGGTGGCGGGCCTGGGCCACGCCTCGCTGGGCTCGGTGGACTGGAGCCTGCTGGCGCTGCTGCTGGCGGGCTCGCTGCCGGGCATCTGGCTGGGCTCTCGTTTAGTCTCGCGCGCCCCGGAGCGGCTGATCCGCTCGGCGCTTTCCGTGCTGCTTGCCTGGGCAGGCGCCAAACTGGTTTTGATTTGAGTTTTGCCTTATGTACCAATACACCGACTTTGACCAACAGTTCGTGCGCCTGCGCGCCGACCAATTCCGTGACCAATTGCAGCGCTGGCAAACCGGCAAGCTCAGCGAAGACGACTTCCGTCCGCTGCGGCTGCAAAACGGCTGGTATGTGCAGCGCTACGCACCCATGCTGCGCGTGGCCGTGCCCTATGGCGAGATTGCCAGCCGCCAGTTGCGCGTGCTGGCCACCATCGCCCGCGAGTACGACGAGCCCGAAACCGAAGTGTTCAAAACGGCGATGGAAGGCCAGGGCAAGCTGGGCACCACCTTTTTGCCCAAAAACTGCGCCCACTTCACCACCCGCACCAACGTGCAGTTCAACTGGATTCCGCTGTCCAAATCCGCTGATGTGATGGATTTGCTGGCCAGTGTCGATATGCACGGCATCCAGACCAGCGGCAACTGCATCCGCAACACCACCACCGACGCGCTGGCCGGGGTGGCCATCGATGAAGTGGTCGATCCGCGCCCCTACGCCGAAATCATCCGCCAGTGGACCACGCTGCACCCCGAATTCGCCTTTTTGCCGCGCAAGTTCAAGATCGCCATCACCGGCGCCACGGAAGACCGCGCCGCCAGCGCCTGGCATGACGTGGGCCTGAAGCTGCTGAAAAACGCGGCAGGCGAGGTGGGTTTTCAGGTATCGGTGGGCGGCGGCATGGGCCGCACGCCCGTCATCAGCACCGTGATCCGCGAGTTCCTGCCCTGGAACCAGATCATGAATTACATCGAGGCCATCGTGCGCGTGTACAACGAGCATGGCCGCCGCGACAACAAATACAAAGCGCGCATCAAAATTCTGGTCAAGGCCGAAGGCCAGGGCTACTTTGACGCCGTGGAAGAAGAGTTCCGCCAGATCGTCGAAATGGACGGCGGCCCGCACACCATTCCGCAGGCCGAACTCGACCGCGTGGCCGCCTGCTTTGTGCCGCCCGTGCTGGCCGACCTGCCCGATGTGGAACCCGCCCGGCTGGAGGCGCAGCTCGAAGCCCTGGGCACCGAGCGCCCCGAATTTGCCCGCTGGCTGGCGCGCAACGTCCACGCCCACCAAAACCCGCAGCTGCGCGCCGTCACGCTGTCGTTCAAGCGCGTGGGCCAGTCGCCGGGCGACGCCAGCGCCGACCAGCTCGACGCCCTGGCCGCGCTGGTGGACAAATACTCCGCCGGCGAGGCCCGCGTGACGCACGACCAGAACGTGCTGCTGCCCTGGGTGCATGGCAGCCAACTGTTTGCGCTGTGGCAAGAGGCCAAAGCCCTGGGCCTGGCCAGTGCCAACGTGCAGCTGCTGACCGACATGATTGCCTGCCCCGGCGGCGACTTCTGCGCTCTGGCCAACGCCCGCAGCCTGCCCCTGGCCGAAGCCATCACCCAGCGCTACCAAGACCTGGACGAGCTGGATGACCTGGGCGAAATCGACCTGCACATCAGCGGCTGCATCAACTCCTGCGGCCACCACCACAGCGGCCACATCGGCATCCTGGGCGTGGATAAAGACGGCAAGGAGTGGTACCAGATCACGCTGGGCGGCTCGGACGGCTCCAAGCTGTCGGGCGCGCCGGGTGCGGGCAAGGTGATTGGCCCCTCGTTCTCGGCCGCCGAAGTGCCCGATGTGATCGAGGCCGTGCTCACCACCTACCGCGACCAGCGCCAGCCCTTCGAGCCCTTGATCGACACCGTGCGCCGCGTCGGCCTGGAGCCTTTCAAGCAGGCCGCCAACGCCGTGCGCACCCCGGCGCCAGTGCCTGCCGCCGCCTGACAACCCCTGTGGATCGCTTTATGAACTTCCAGATTCTTGCCGCTGCCAGCCACACCGCCCCCGCCGAGGGCGACGCCACCACCGTGGCCCTGGCCAACGATGCCGACGCCCTGGCCCTGCCGCTGGACGGCGTGGTGCGCGTCGATTTGTACTTTCCCAACTTCACCGATGGCCGCGCCTTCAGCCAGGCCTATTTGCTGCGCCGCCGCCGGGGCTTTGCGGGCGACATCCGCGCCACGGGCGATGTGCTGATCGACCAGCTGGTGCAAATGCAGCGCACGGGTTTTAGCTCAGCGGTGCTGAAAGAAGGCGTGGACGCCGCCGACGCGCAGCGCCAGTTCGAGCGCTTTCGGGGCTTTTACCAGGCCGACGCCGTGCAGCCCAAGCCCATTTTTTCTCTGGAGCCATGATGACCAGCAGCCTGCTTTCTGCGCGCGGCGCCGCTGCCAAAGCCACCGCCGTCCATGCCCGCGCCAGCGCCGACTTTGCCGCCAAGCTGGAGCAAACCCGCGCCGTGCTGCGCCAGGCCGCCGCCCTGGGCGCGCCGGGTGCGGTCACGCAGGCCTCCAGCCTGGGCGCGGAAGATGTGGTCATCACCCACCTCATCAACGCGCTGGCCCTGGACATCCCCGTGTTTGTGCTGGACACCGGCGCGCTGCACACCGAAACCCTGGCCCTGCTGGAGCGCACGCAAGCGCACTCGCGCGCGCCCATCGTGGTTTACAAGCCCGCGTTCGATGGCGTGATTGAGTTTGTGCGCCAGAACGGCCAGGACGCCATGTACCGCAGCATCGAGCTGCGCAAACAGTGCTGCCACATCCGCAAGATGGAGCCGCTGGCGCGCGCGCTGGCGGGCAAGCAAGGCTGGATCACCGGCCTGCGCCGCGAGCAATCCAACGCCCGCGCCGAGGTGCCGTTGGTGGACACCGCCGAAGTCGCCACCAAGGGGCTGACCAAGTTCAACCCGCTGGCCGACTGGACGCTGGGCGACGTCTGGCACTACATCGCCGAGAACCAAGTGGACTACAACCCGCTGCACGACCAGTTCTTCCCCAGCATCGGCTGCGCGCCCTGCACCCGCGCCATCAGCCTGGGCGAGGACTTCCGCGCCGGCCGCTGGTGGTGGGAAAGCGAGGATGCGAAGGAATGCGGCTTGCACGTCAAAAAATGATAGCTGCTAGCGCTTACCCCATAAGCCTTAGAACCAGATTTGACTGGAAATAATATGAACGCCCGTATCGACACCTCCGCGCTGAGCCACCTCAGCAACCGCCACCTCGATGCGCTGGAAGAAGAAACCATCTTCATCCTGCGCGAAGTGGCCGCCGCCTTTGAGCGCCCCACCCTGCTGTTCTCGGGCGGCAAGGATTCGCTGGTGATGCTGCGCTGCGCTGAGAAAGCCTTTGGCGCAGGCCGCATCCCCTACCCGCTCTTGATGATCGACACCGGCCACAACTTCCCGGAAGTGACCGATTTCCGCGACTTCCGTGCCCAAGAGCTGGGCGCCGAACTCATCGTGCGCAGCGTCGAAGACTCGATGGCGCGCGGCACCGTGCGGCTGGCGCACCCGGGCGAATCGCGCAACGTGCACCAGTCGGTCACGCTGCTGGAGGCGATTGAAGAATTCCGCTTTGACGCGCTGATTGGCGGCGCCCGCCGCGACGAAGAAAAAGCCCGCGCCAAAGAGCGCATCTTCAGCCACCGCGACAGCTTTGGCCAATGGCAGCCCAAGGCCCAACGCCCCGAGCTGTGGACGCTGTTCAACACCCGCCTGCAACCGGGCGAGCATTTCCGCGTCTTTCCGATCAGCAACTGGACAGAGCTGGACGTGTGGCAGTACATCGACCGCGAGAACATCGCCCTGCCCAGCCTGTACTACACGCACCCGCGCCAGGTGGTCGAGCGCAAGGGCCTGCTGGTGTCCGTGACCGAACTGACACCGCCGCGCGAGGGTGAAGAGGTGGTCACGCGCGACGTGCGTTTTCGCACCGTGGGCGACATCACCTGCACCTGCCCCGTCGAGAGCAGCGCCGCCACGGCAGCCGACATCGTCATCGAAACCCTGGCCGCCGACGTGAGCGAGCGCGGCGCCACGCGCATGGACGACAAAACCAGCGACGCCTCGATGGAAAAGCGCAAAAAAGACGGCTATTTCTGACCGGAAAGAAGAACATGAGCACTACGAATTCGATAGCTACCAGCGCACACCCAGCGGGCGCTGCGGGCCAAAATGACCACATTTCTGCGCTGCGCTTCATCACCTGCGGCAGCGTGGACGACGGCAAAAGCACGCTGATTGGCCGCCTGCTGGTCGATAGCAAAGCCGTGCTGCAAGACCACCTGGCGGGCGTGCAGCGCCAGGGCGAAACCGATCTGGCGCTGCTCACCGATGGCCTGTCTGCCGAGCGCGAGCAGGGCATCACCATCGACGTGGCCTACCGCTACTTCGCCACCGAAGACCGCAAGTTCATCATTGGCGACGCGCCCGGCCACGAGCAGTACACGCGCAACATGGTGACGGCGGCCTCGCAGGCCGATGCGGCCGTGGTGCTGGTGGACGCCACCAAGCTCGACTGGCAGAACCCGCAGCTGCCCCTGTTGCCACAAACGCGCCGCCACAGCCTGCTGGTGCATTTGCTGCGCGTGCATTCGCTGGTGTTTGCCGTCAACAAACTCGACGCCGTGGCCGACCCCGAACTGGCCTGGAAGCACATCAGCGCCGCGCTGGAGCGCTTTGCCCAAGAGGCGGGCATTGCCGTACACACCACGGTGCCAGTGTCGGCGCTCAAGGGCTGGAACGTGGTCGATGCCCACAGCGGCTGGTGCGGCTACACCGGCCCGACGCTGCTGCAAATTCTGGAGCAGCTGCCCAACACGCCCACCGATGCGCATTTGCCGCTGGCCTTTCCGGTGCAGTGGGTGGAAAAGTTCCACGACTCTGCCGTCACCACGCAGGGGCGGCGCGTGTTCTGGGGCCGTGTGGCCGCAGGCAGCGCCACCGTGGGCGCCGAGGTGCAAATCTTCCCCAGCGGCCAAAAAGCCGTGGTGGCCCAGGTGATTGACCACGCCCGCCGCGCAGGCAGCGTGGCTGCGGGCCTGAGCGCTGGCATCACGCTGGATCGCGAGGTGGACGTGTCGCGCGGCGACTGGGTCGTGGCCGCTCCGGTGGCTGCTGCCGTGGCCGAAGACGACTTCGACACCCCCGCCGCCGCCAGCGCCTGGCCGGGGCGCAAAGAGCTGCCTGCCACCATCGCCTGGATGGACGACGAGCCGCTGGTGGCCGGGCGCACCTACTGGGCGCTGCACGGCCACCGCTGGGTCAAGGCCAAGGTGCGCCGCGTGGTACACCGCCTCAACATCAATACGCTGGCCGAAGAAGACGCCACGCAGCTGGAGCCCAACGCCATCGGCCATGTCGAGCTGCTGCTGCAAGAAGCGCTGCCCGCTGCGCCGTTTGCCCAGGCGCGCGTGCTCGGTTCGCTGATTTTGGTGGACACGGCCAGCCACAAAACCGCTGCCGCCGTGCTGGTGAACTAGACCGGCGCAGCCAGTCGGCCCTCCTCGTGCGGCATGCCCTGCCCGCCACCCTCCCCGCACCGGGGAGGCCCTTGCCCTCCAACCCTCTGGTGAAAGCTTCTAAAATCGCGGGTTTTCACCGACCCTCTCAAAAGAAATCCCATGACCCACGTCGTTTCTGAAAACTGCATCAAGTGCAAATACACCGATTGCGTGGACGTGTGCCCGGTGGACTGCTTTGTTGAAGGCCCGAACATGCTGGTCATCAACCCCGACGAGTGCATCGACTGCGCCGTCTGCGTGCCCGAGTGCCCGGCCAATGCCATCTTTGCCGAAGAAGACCTGCCCCCGGCCGAATTGGCCTTCATCAAGATCAACGCCGACCTGACCAACGCTTCGGGCTGGAAAGCCATCACCAAGCGCAAGGCCGCCCTGCCCGACGCCGACGCCTGGAACGGCCAGCCCGGCAAAATCAAAGACTTGCAGCGTTAAGGCGCTGGCAGTGGGGCGCAGCGCCCCCGCCGGGTGGCTGCTGCGCCACTGGCCCGGCGCCCCCAGCGCTGCGGCTGCCTACCCACCACCCTTGGCCCACTTCCCTCTGGGCACACCCTGGCCCCGCCTGTGAACACTTCCTACTCCCCACCCACCGCCTCTGAACCCATCGCCACCGATGCGGTGGTGATTGGTGCCGGGCCGGTGGGCTTGTTCCAGGTGTTCCAGCTGGGCTTGCAGGGCCTGCGCGCCCACGTGATAGATGCCCTCCCCCACGCGGGCGGCCAGTGCGCGCAGCTGTACGCGGACAAACCCATTTACGACATCCCCGCCGTGCCCGTGTGCAGCGCGCGCGAGCTGGTGCAGCGCCTGGAGCAGCAGGTAGCGCCGTTTGCGCCGCAATGGCATTGGGGCGATCTGGTCAGCAGCGTGGCCGTGCAGGCCGATGGGCGCTTGCTGGTCGGCACCGGCCAGGGCACGCAGCTGCTGGCACGCGCGGTGTTTATCGCTGCGGGCGTGGGCGCTTTTGTGCCCCGGGCGCTGAACCTGCCCGGACTGGACGCCTTTGTCGGCACGCAAGTGCACTACCACCTGGACGACGCTGCCGCGCTGGCTGGCCAGCACGTGGTGGTACACGGTGGCGACGAGGCCGCTGTGCAGCAAGCCATCGCTTGCGCCAGCGCCCCCGAGGCCCTGCGCCCTGCCCGCACCACGCTGCAACACCGGCGCGACGTGTTCGACGCCCCGCCGTCCGTGCTGGCGCAGTTGCAGGCGCTGCGCGAGGCCGGGCGCATCGCCGTAGCGGTGGGCCAGGCCACCGGCATCGAAGAAGACGCAGGCCGCCTGCGCGCCCTGGCGCTGCTGGCCCCCGATGGCAGCAGCCAGCGCCTGGCCCTGGATGTGCTGCTGGTGCGCCTGGGCCTGGCCGCGCGGCTGGGGCCACTGGCCGACTGGGGCCTGGCACTGGAGCGCAAGCAGCTGGTGGTGGAGCCCGCCACCTTCAGCACCAGCGTGCCGGGCATTTACGCTGTGGGTGACATCGCCAGCTACCCCGGCAAGCGCAAGCTCATCGTCTGTGGCTTTCACGAAGCCACGCTGGCCGCCTTTGCCTGCGCCGAGCGCCTGGCCCAGCACAAAGTGCCCCTCGAATACACCACCAGCAGCACCCGCCTGCAACAGCGCCTGGGCGTGGCACCAGCGCCCTGAACCCTTCAAAAAAAGGAGCATCCTGCGCACGCTGCGCGGGCCTTACAGCCTTTTTTTGATGCAAAACAAGCTTTCATGGTGCTGGCACAGCAGTTTGTTTGCCCGCACTGGGCCAGAACCCTGTGCCATGCCACCTAAAATCCGCAGCACTAATTTGGGCCCCCCTTGATGCGCTTGTCTGCCAACGAAACCACTATGCCTCGGCTGCACCTGATTGGCACCCTGGGCCTGGTACTGATCGTCACGCTGGCCATGGCGGGATTTTTCTCGTGGCAGAACATCCAGGAGCAGCGCGCCTCGCTGGGGCGGGTGGAAGAAGCCGTCAGCCAGGAACAAAAAGCGCGCCTGACGGCAGAAATGCAGTCCGCCACCGACTACCTGGAATTCGTACGCCAGCGCACCGCCAGCGTGCTGCGCCGCCGCGCCGTCGAGCAGGTGGACATGGCGATGCAAATGGCACAGGCCATCCACGCGCGCGAATCGGGCAAGCGCCCGGCCCAGGAGGTGCAGCGCCTGATCGTCGAGGCCCTGCGCCCGATGCGTTTTTTTGATGGCCGGGGCTACTTCTTCATTGACGACATGCAAGGCCGCTTTGTGCTGCTGCCCACAGGCCCCGAGTTTGAGGGGCGCAACGGCATCGACAACCAGGACGACACCGGCCACTACGTCATGCGCGGACTCATCGAGGCGGCGCGCAAACCCCAGGGCGAGGGTTTTTCCAGCTACCGCTGGTACCGGCCAGACGCCCCCAAGCAAATGGCAGAAAAACTGGCCTACGTGCGCCGCTTCGAGCCCTACGACTGGCTGATCGGCACGGGCGACTACCTTTACGAATGGGAAAACCGACAACAGCAAGAGGCCCTGGGGCGCCTGCGCTCCCTGCGCTTTGGTGCCAGCGGCCACATTGGCCTGCTCAGCAGCGATGGCCGCTCACTGCTCAGCCCCAGCAACGCCGCGCTGGAGGGGCTGCTGCCGCGCCAGATGCCAAGCCATGCGCGCAAAGCCCTGGAAACATTGCAAGCCACGGCCCAGGCGGGCGGCGGCTTTGTGGAGTACGACTGGCCGCGCACCGACGCCACCGCCGCCGCAGCCTCTGAACCCGTCATGGGCCGCAAAACCGCCCTGGTCAGCACCTACGCCCCCTGGGGCTGGGTGCTGGTGACCAGCATGTTCAATGACGAACTGCGCCCCATGATGGACGCAGAGCGCCAGGCCCACGAGCAAGGCAGCACTGAACGCCGGGTGCGCCTGGCGCTGGTGCTGCTGGCTGCGCTGGCGCTGGGCGTGGCCGGTTCGTTCGCGTTTTCGCACTGGTCGCGGCATTTGTTTCTGCGCTACCACCGCGAGCTGCAAAACGCCCAGGCCAACCTGCGCATCGCCGCCATTGCCTTTGAGTCGCAGGAAGGCATTTTTGTCACCGACGAGCACAGCACCATCTTGCGCGTCAACAGCGCGTTCACCGAGATCACCGGCTTCAGTGCCGCCGAAGCCATTGGCGCCACACCAGCGATGTTGCGCTCGGGCAAACACGGCCCCGAGTTTTACGCCGCCATGTACGAATCCATCCGCACCAGCGGCGCCTGGAGCGGCGAGGTCTGGAACCGGCACAAAAGCGGCGCCATTTTTCTGGAGTGGCTGACCATCACCGCCGTGCAGACCGAAGACGGCAAGGTCACGCACTACGTCAGCACCCTGACCGACATCACCCAGCGCAAGGCCGCCGAGGACGAAATCCGCCACCTGGCCTTCTACGACCCCCTGACGCGGTTGCCCAACCGGCGTCTGCTGCTCGACAGGCTGCACCAGGCGCTGCTGACCAGCCGACGCACCCGGCGCCAGGGCGCGCTGATGTTCATCGACCTGGACAACTTCAAGCTCATCAACGACACCATGGGCCATGACAAGGGCGACATGCTGCTGCAGCAAGTGGCCCAGCGCCTGGTGGCCACCGTGCGCCAGGGCGATACCGTGGCGCGCCTGGGCGGCGACGAGTTTGTGGTGGTGCTGGAGAACCTCAGCCCCCAGCCCCACGAGGCGGCCAAGCAGGCCGAGGTGGTGGCCGAGAAAGCCCTGCTCAGCCTGGCCCAGCCCTGCCTACTGGCGGGCATCGAGGTGAAAAACTCTTGCAGCATCGGCGTGGTGCTGTTCACCGACGACAACGCCAACGCCGACGACCTCATGAAGCACGCCGACCTGGCCATGTACCAGGCCAAAGAGGCTGGGCGCAACACCTTGCGCTTTTTTGACCCCGAAATGCACGCCGCCGTGGTCAAGCGCGTGGCCCTGGAAAAAGACCTGCGCACGGGTCTGCGCGAGGGCCAACTGGTGCTTTATTACCAGGCCCAGGTGGATGCCATGGATCGGGTACTGGGCGCAGAAGCCCTGGTGCGCTGGCACCACCCGCAACTGGGCATGATCTCGCCCGGCGACTTCATCCCGCTGGCCGAAGACAGCGGCCTCATCCTGCCACTGGGCCAATGGGTGCTGAACGCCGCCTGCGAGCAGCTGGCCCGCTGGGCACAGGTGCCCGCCCACGCCGCGCTGACGCTGGCCGTCAACGTCAGTGGCCGCCAAATGCACCAACCCGACTTTGTCGCCCAGGTGCTGGAGACGCTGGAGCGCACCGGCGCCAACCCACGGCGCCTGAAGCTGGAGCTGACCGAAAGCCTGCTGCTGGACAACCAGGAAGACGCCATCACCAAAATGACCGCCCTGAAAGCGTATGGCGTGGGCTTCTCGCTGGACGACTTTGGCACCGGCTACTCCTCACTGGCCTACCTGCGCCGCCTGCCCCTGAGCCAGCTCAAGATCGATGGCAGCTTTGTCCACGACCTGGTCAATGAGCCCCGGGCCACCGCCATTGTCCGCACCATCGTGACCCTGGCCGACAGCCTGGGTCTGCAAGTGATTGCCGAAGGCGTAGAGACGCCCGAGCAGCGCGATTGCCTGGCACGCAATGGCTGCCACACCTGCCAGGGCTATTTGTTTGGCCGCCCCGGGCCAGTGGAAGCCCTGAACATTTACGACACCGCCCCTGCGGCAACCCCGGCATGACCCTTTCCACTTCCCCCACCAACGAGGCGCTGGCCCCCATCGCGGCGCAACAGCGCGTTTTTGGCTGGCACGACCATGCCGCGCTGTGGTTCAGCCTGGGCGTGGGCCTGCTGGTGATGCAGGTGGGCGCCTACCTGGTGCCCGCCCTGGGCACCCAGGAGGCGCTGCTGGCCATCGTGGTCGGCTCCCTGCTGGGCGCGGGCCTGCTGGGCTGGGTGGCAAAAATAGGCTGCGACAGCGGCCTGACCAGCGCAGGGCTGATGCACGCCGTGTATGGCCGCAGCTTTGCCCGCCTGCCCATCCTGCTCAACATCGTGCAATTGCTGGGCTGGGGCACATTTGAGCTGGTGGTGATGCGCGATGCCACCGTGGCCATTGGCCGCCAGTCGGGCCAGCTGCTGGCAGCGTACTGGCCGGTGCTGGCCACGCTGCTGTGGGGCGGCGTGGTGGTGGCGCTCATCAGCGGCTCCATGGTGCAGCTGGTGCGCCGCACCATTGCGCGCGTGGCCTTGCCGCTGGTGGTGCTGTCGTTGCTGTGGCTGAGCTGGCAATTTGTGGCACTGGCACAAACGCAGGGCCTGGAGCAGCTCTGGCAACGCCGGGGTACGGGCGGCATGGGCGTGCTGCCCGCGCTCGACCTGGTGATTGCCATGCCCATCAGCTGGCTGCCGCTGGTGGCCGATTACGCCCGCCACGGCACCAGTGGCCGCGCGGCACTGCGCGGCACCTGGGCGGGCTATGCGCTGGCCAACATCTGGTGCTATGCGCTGGGCGTGCTGGTAGCCCTGACGCTGCCCAGCAAAGACCTGGTCACGGCGCTGCTGCTGGCGCAAGGCGGGCTGATTGCGCTGTCGCTGATCCTCATCGACGAGGTGGACAACGCCTATGGCGACACCTACTCGGGCGCTGTCTCGGCCCACAGCCTGCAACCGCGCTGGAGCGTGCGCCAATGGGGCGTGGGCGTGGCGCTGGTGTGTACGCTGCTGGCGCTGGTGCTGCCCATGCACAGCCTGGAGCCGTTTTTGTTGCTGCTCAGTTCGGTGTTTGTGCCGCTGTTTGGCGTGATCCTGGGGCGCCTGGCCTTTGGCACCAATGCCAGCGCGCTGCTGGCGCAAGCCCGCCAAGCCCATGCCGTACCAATTGCACTGTGGCTGGCGGGCATCGCGTTCTACCACCTGGTGCCGCGCTTTGCGCCCGCGCTGGGCTCGGCCCTGCCCACGCTGGCGCTGTGCTTTGCCTTGGCGTTTTTCAGCCGCTCGCGGGGGTGACCCCGGCCCACCACAGGCTGCGTGCCCACAAAAATCAATCAAAAAGAATAGCTGCTTGCACATGCCGTACAAAGCTTTCAGGCTTAAAAGTGCCTGAAACCAGCACCCAGTAAGCGCAACCAGCTCTCTTTTTTAGAGCAATGCCCGGAACTTCGTTACCACAGGCCTGTCGCACAGGCGGCGCAAGTTCCATGTTTTTTTGATAGGAGTGATGTTCCCGTGCTGTCTTTGACCCACCGACTCTCGCAAACTTTTCTCGCCCTGGGGCTGGCTGCCGGCGCTGTGTTCTCCAGCATCAGCGCAGCCCAGGCCCAGGAATTTGTCAGCATCAAAACCACCACGGCGCATGTGCGCGAGAAGCCCGCAGCGCGCGCGCCCTCGCTGTGGGAGCTGGGTGCAGGCTACCCGCTGCAAGTGACGCAGCGCAAAAACGGCTGGCTGCGCGTGAAAGACCACGAGGCCACGCTGGGCTGGGTACACGCACCGCAAACGCACAAAAAGCCCCACATGGTCATCACCGCACGCAGCGCCCAATTGCGCGCCGGGCCGGGCACGCAACACAAGCCACTGGCCAAGCTCGACCAGCACGAGGTGGTGCGCACCCTGAAAAAATCCGGCGACTGGGCCCAGGTGCAGCGCGAGGGCGGCCAAAAAGGCTGGATTTCGCGGCGCTTGGCCTGGGGCTGGTAAAGCGCAGGCGGCTGCGCTGGCAGCCGAGGCAGTGCTCTGGGCATTGCGCCGATGCGATGCCCATCCCTGCGCGCGAGGGCGCGTTTTTCAGCCGCGCACCACGCGCTGCGCCAGTGGTGCGTAGCCGTGGTTGAGCGGGCCGTGGCCCTGGCCGGTGCGCACATCGGCACCAGCGGCAATCGCGCCCAGGATGTAAGAGCGCGCCTGCTCCACGGCCTGGGGCAGCGGCAAGCCCAGCGCCAGGTGGCAGGCAATGGCCGACGACAGCGTGCAACCCGTGCCGTGGCCGTTGTGCGTGGCAATGCGCGGCGACTGCAAGCGCAGGCGACCGCCACCGGCCAGCGCCAGCACATCGGTCACGGTATCGCCGGGCAGGTGCCCGCCTTTGAGCAGCACGGCGGGCGCGCCCAGCGCCAGCAAGGCGGTGGCGGCCTCGTCCAGCGCATCGGCGCCGTCAATGGCACGGCCCAGCAGCAGCGCCGCCTCGTCCAGATTGGGCGTGACCACGGTGGACAGCGGAAACAACTCCTGCACCAGCACCTCCACGGTGTCTTGCGCCATCAGGCGGTCGCCGCTGGTGGCCACCATCACGGGGTCCAGCACCACCTGCAACATCTGGTGGCGGGCAATGGCTTTGACCACCACGCGCACCATGTCGGGCGTGTGCAGCATGCCGATCTTGACGGCATCGACGCCAATGTCCTCAGCCACGGCGTCGATCTGGGCGCGCAGCATATCCACCGGAATGCCGTGAATGGCGCGCACACCCAGCGTGTTTTGTGCGGTGATGGCGGTGATGGCGGTCATGCCGTAGCAGCCCAGCGCGCTGAAGGTTTTGAGGTCGGCCTGGATACCGGCGCCGCCGCCGCTGTCCGAGCCAGCAATCGACAGTACGCGGGCATAGCGCGCCAGCGCGGGGGCGTTCAAAGGGGAAGGATTCATGCCGGGGAAGTCTCCGAAATTGCAGCCATGGCACATGGTCGGGGCGACATTGTGGCCTATGCGCAAGGTCAAAACCGGTGCTGTCCGCTTGTGCTGTAATTCCGGCCAGGACGAAACAGGGGTGTCTGCACCAATGGGGTGCGGACTGAGAAACACCCTGGGGCCGTTTGCAAAGCGCCATGGCGCCCAGGCCCCGTTACCCGATCCAGGTCATGCTGGCGTGGGGAGTTTCACAGCACTGGCGCTTGCCCGTTTTGTCCGCGTATACCCCACAGACGGACAACGTTGATGATCTCTCACCCTTCCTCCTTTGCCATTTTGGGCGCTGGCCTCATGGGCAGGCTGCTGGCGCTGGCCTTGGCGCGCGCTGGCCACCGCGTCAGTCTCTACGACCAGCAAGGCGCTGACGCGCAGGGCAGCGCCGCACGGGTGGCTGCGGCCATGCTGGCGCCGCTGGCCGAATCGGCCGTCACCGAGCCGGGTGTGGTGCGCATGGGCGAACATGCTCTGGTGCGCTGGCCGCAGTTGCTGGCGCAGTTGCCAGAGCCCGTGTTCTTCCAGCAAAACGGCACCCTGGTGGTCTGGCACCGCCAGGACGCCGCCGATGCTGCCCGGCTGCGCTTGCAGTTTGAAACCACCCGCACCACCGTGCCCACGCTGCCCGCCATGGAGGCGCTGGGCAGCGATCGCCTGACCACACTGGAGCCCGCCCTGGCCGGGCGCTTTGCCCAGGGCATGTACCTGCCCGGCGAGGGCCAGCTTGACAACCGGCAACTGCTGGCCGCGCTGGCGCACGCACTGGTGCAAGCGGGCGTGACCACACACTGGAACACCCCGCGCGAAGTGACCGACTTTGCCCCGGGTACAGCGGGCCAACCCGACTGGCTGCTGGACTGCCGGGGCCTGGGTGCGCGCCACCAGTGGAGCGCGCTGCGCGGTGTGCGCGGTGAAGTCGTGCGCGTACACGCCCCCGAAGTGACCTTGCAGCGCCCCACGCGGCTGGTACACCCGCGTTACCCCATCTACATCGCGCCCAAGGAAGACCACCTGTTCGTCATCGGCGCCACCGAGATCGAATCGGACGACCTCTCGCCCGCCAGCGTGCGCTCGGCACTGGAGCTGATGAGCGCGGCCTATGCCGTGCATTCGGGCTTTGCCGAAGCACGGATTGTGGAAATCGCCACCCAGTGCCGCCCCACCCTGCCCGACAACCTGCCCGCCGTGCGCCAGAGCGCACCGCGCGTGGTCGAAATCAACGGTCTGTACCGGCACGGCTTCATGATTGCGCCTGCCATGCTCGATGTGGTGTTGCAGCTGCTGTCCACCGGACAATCACCGCTGGCCGCCACCTTTGATTTGTCAGTGCAGTTGCTCTGACGCTATCTGCACCTTTGAATTGCCATGCACATCACCATCAACCAGCAACCCCACGACCTGCCTGACGGCGCTACCGTGGCCGATGCCGTGGCGGCCATTGCCGCCAAACCGCCCTTTGCCGTGGCCGTGAACACGGTTTTTGTGCCCAGCGCCCAGCACGCGCAGCATGCGCTGCACACGGGCGACCGGGTGGAAGTGATCTCTCCCGTTACTGGCGGCTAAAGCGCCGCGCCTTGCCATGAACCCATCTTCTGTTGTTGACGACGCCCTGGTCTTGTACGGCCAGACTTTCCAGAGCCGCCTGCTGCTGGGCACGGCGCGCTACCCCTCGCCCGCCACGCTCAAAGCTGCCGTGCAGCGCGCCCGGCCCGCCATGGTCACGGCATCGCTGCGCCGCCAGGGCAGCAACCCGGCGGAAAGCGGCCACAGCTTCTGGGAACTGCTGCGCGAACTGGCCGTGCCGGTACTGCCCAACACCGCTGGCTGCCACAGCGTGCAAGAAGCCATCACCACCTCGCACATGGCGCGCGAGGTGTTCAACACGCCATGGATCAAGCTCGAACTGATCGGCGACGATTACACGCTGCAACCCGACACGCTCAACCTGGTGCAGGCGGCCGAGCAATTGATTCGCGACGGCTTTTATGTGCTGCCCTACTGCACTGAAGACCTGGTGCTGTGCCAGCGGCTGGTGGACGTGGGCTGCCAGGCCGTCATGCCCTGGGCGGCGCCCATCGGCACCGGGCGCGGCCCGGTCAACCCGTATGCACTGCAACTGCTGCGCCAGCGGCTGAATGTGCCCATGCTGGTGGATGCAGGTTTGGGCCTGCCATCGCACGCCTGCCAGGTCATGGAGTGGGGCTACGACGGCGTGCTGCTGAACACTGCCGTGGCGCTGGCCCAAGACCCGGTGGCTATGGCCGGTGCCTTTGCCGATGCCGTGCAGGCGGGCCGCAGCGCCCGCAGCGCCGGTGCCATGCAAGCCCAGGATGCCGCCCAACCCAGCACACCCGTGCTGGGCACGCCGTTCTGGCACCACGACCAGCCCGCATGAAAGCGCCCATGACCGACATAGCCACCCTGGCCCAGGACATCGTGCGCGAGCACACCGCCACATTCGCGCCCTGCACCGCACAGCCCGTGCCCGAGAGCATGGAAACCGCCCCCGTGTACCGTGCGGCGCTACAAGCGTGCAGCGCACTGGGCTTTATCGCCGCCGACGCCCAGTGCCTGGCCCGGGCCTGGCAAGCGCGCTTTGAGCGCACCGGCAGCGCAGATGCCAGCCACTGGCCCGATGCGCCGCAAGACTTTGGCTTGCAAGCACAGCCGCATCCGCAGGCTTTTGCCCCCTGCCCACAGGCACTGGGGTTGTACGCCGTGCTGCCCGATGCCAACTGGGTAGGCCGTATGGCGCGCGCTGGCGTACCCACGGTGCAGCTGCGCTTCAAAAGCGAGGATGCTGCTGCCATCGCCCGCGAAGTGCGCGCTGCCGTGCAAGCGGCGCAAGGCACCAACGCACTGCTGTTCATCAACGACCACTGGCAAGAGGCGCTGGCTGCTGGTGCCTACGGCGTGCATCTGGGCCAGGAAGACCTGGATGCTCTGGCTCCCGAGGCACTGGTCATGCTGCGCGCCTCAGGGGTGCGCCTGGGCGTAAGCACCCACGGCTACGCTGAAATGCTGCGCGCCGACGCCGTGGGCCCCAGCTACATCGCCATGGGCGCCGTGTTTCCGACCACGCTCAAACGCATGGCCACAGCACCGCAGGGGTTGGCGCGCTTGGCTGCTTATGCCCGGCTGATGCAGGCGTATCCGCTGGTGGCCATTGGTGGCATTGCGGCCGAGCACTTTGCCCAAGTACGTGCCACGGGCGTGGGCTCGATTGCCGTGGTGCGGGCACTGGTCAATGCCGCTGACCCGGAAGCGGCAGCATCCCAACTGCTACAGGCCATGGGCTGACGGCAGGGCCAACACCCCGCGCCACCGCACAACGCGGTGGTGGCTGTGGTCAAAGAGTGCCGCCCAACAGCGGCAGCAGCGCCAGCGGTGCATCAATCACGCGGTGAGCACCCCACGCGGCCACATCGCTTTGCGCGCCCAGGTAGCCATAGGTAGCGGCCACGGTGGCCATGCCAGCGGCACGGCCCGCCACGATGTCACGCTCATCGTCACCCACATAAATGCAGTGCGCCGGGGCTATGCCCAGCCGCTGCGCGGCTTCCAGCAGCGGCGCCGGGTGGGGTTTGGCGTGGGGCGTAGTGTCGCCGCTGATGACCGTCATGGCCGAGGCAAAGGTGGGAATAGCGCGCACCAGCGGATCGGTGAAACGGGCAGACTTGTTGGTCACCACACCCCAGGGCAGTTGCTGCGCCTGTAGCTGCGCCAGCAGTTCGGCCACACCCGCAAAAATGCGCGTGTGCTGCGTCATACGGGACTCGTAGTTGGCGAAAAACTCTTCCCGATACAGCGCAAACTCGGCGTGGTCTGGCGCCATGCCAAAAGCGATATCGAGCATGCCCCGCGCCCCGGCACCGGCCATAGGCCGGTAAGCAGCTAAAGGCAGAGGGGGCAGGCCGCGATCGGTGCGCATTTTGTCGGCGGCAGCACCCAAGTCGGGGGCGCTGTCAATCAGCGTGCCATCCAGATCGAACAGCACCGCGCGAATATCCTGGAACATGGCAGGCACCCTCTCAGCCCAGGCGGCGGGTGGCGAACAAATAGTTCACGCTGGTATCGGCACTCAACCAGTAGCGCTGGGTGATCGGGTTGTACTCCAACCCACGCGTGTGCAGCAAATCCAGCTCGGCAGCGCGGCAACTGGCGGCCAGTTCACTAGGGCGGATGAACTTGGCGTATTCATGTGTACCCCGGGGCAGCATATTCAATACATATTCCGCACCCACGATGGCAAACAAAAACGACTTCAGGTTGCGGTTGATGGTGGAGAAGAACACCCAGCCCCCGGGTTTGACCAGCGCAGCGCAGGCACGCACCACGGAGTCCGGGTCAGGCACGTGCTCCAGCATTTCCATGCAGGTGACCATATCAAAGCTGCCGGGCTGCTCCTGCGCCAGAGTTTCTACGCTGACTTCGCGGTATTCAATATCTGGCGTTTGCGCCTCCAGCGCGTGCAACTGGGCCACACGCAGCGCCTTCGTGGACAAATCAATGCCCGTGACCTGCGCCCCTTTGCGCGCCATGGCATCGGCCAGAATGCCGCCGCCACAACCCACGTCCAGCACCCGCTGGCCTTGCAACGGCGACAAACCGTTGATCCACTCCAGACGCAAAGGATTGATCTGGTGCAACGGACGAAATTCGCTCTCCGGATCCCACCAGCGATGGGCCAGGTCGGAAAACTTGGCCAGTTCGGCCGGATCGGCATTGACAGTCTGATTCATGGGAATGATTTTCCAGCAATGGGAACAATAGTGCGGAGCCATAAAAAAAGCCCCGTCGCCGGGGCTTTTTTGGTGCAACCAAGAATTACTTGGCAGCGGCGCGGGTACCGACCACTTCGATTTCAACGCGACGGTTCTTAGCGCGACCTTCTTTGGTCTTGTTGTCGGCGACAGGCTGCTTTTCGCCCTTGCCTTCGGTGTAAACGCGGTTCTTTTCGATGCCCTTGGACACCAAGTAAGCCTTCACGGCTTCAGAACGACGCACCGACAGCTTCTGGTTGTAAGCATCAGAGCCCACGGAGTCAGTGTGACCCACGGCAATGATGACTTCCAGGTTCACATCCTTGACCTTGGAGATCAGGTCATCCAACTTGGCCTTGCCTTCGGGCTTGAGCACAGCCTTGTCGAAGTCGAAGAATGCGTCTGCGGCGTAAGTCACCTTGCTGGCCACGGCAGGAGCGGGTGCTGCTGCGGGGGCAGGTGCTGCTGCGGGAGCAGGTGCTGCTGCAGGAGCAGGTGCTGCTGCAGGTGCAGCTGCGGCCAGAGCGCCGTCACAGCCAGGAGCGGCCGTGGCAGGAGTCCAGTTGGCATCGCGCCAGCACAGTTCGTTGGTACCGTTCTTCCAGACCAACTCGCCGGAACCGTTTTTCCAGTTGTCGATAGTCTGTGCGCCAGCGGCGGTTGCGAGCGCTGCAGAGGCAAACAACATCGCCACTTTGTTCAGTTTTTTCATGGTTCTCCTCTTGGGGAAAAAGCCGCAGCCGCGCTGCGAATCAATGACGTCGTCGGTGACCACCACCAAAAACGTTGATTTGATTGTGCCATACGTAACAGGGCAGCAATGCCGCTGCAAGGCCGCTAGTCGCAGGACGGGTGCGCATTTGCACGGATATGTTGCGCGGTCGCTACATCGGCTTGCGCCTAAAATGAACCTCCCTTGCTGTATCCGCCATCCCCATGACCCAGTTCGCCAAAGAAACCCTACCTATCAGCCTCGAAGAAGAGATGCGCCGCAGCTATCTCGACTACGCCATGAGCGTGATTGTGGGTCGGGCACTGCCGGATGCACGCGATGGCCTCAAGCCAGTGCATCGGCGGGTGCTGTTTGCCATGCACGAGCTCAACAACGACTGGAACCGACCTTATAAGAAGTCTGCCCGTATCGTTGGTGATGTGATCGGTAAGTACCACCCCCACGGCGATATCGCGGTGTACGACACCATTGTGCGCATGGCGCAAGATTTCTCGCTGCGCCACATGCTGGTCGATGGCCAGGGCAACTTTGGCTCGGTCGATGGCGACAGTGCCGCCGCCATGCGCTACACCGAAATCCGCCTGTCAAAAATCGCCCACGAGATGCTTGGCGACATCGATAAAGAAACTGTCGATTTCGGCCCCAACTACGATGGCAGCGAAAAAGAGCCACTGGTACTGCCCAGCAAGCTGCCCAATTTGCTGGTCAACGGATCGTCCGGCATTGCTGTCGGCATGGCCACCAATATTCCCCCGCACAACCTGAATGAAGTGGTGGACGCCTGCCTGCACCTGCTGGCGCACCCCGAGGCATCCATTGACGAACTGATGGAAATCATTCCGGCGCCCGACTTTCCCACCGCCGGCATCATTTACGGCATCAATGGCGTCAAAGACGGCTACCGCACAGGCCGTGGCCGGGTGATCATGCGGGCCAAGTGCCATTTTGAGGATATTGACCGCGGCCAGCGCCAGGCCATCATCGTTGATGAGCTGCCCTACCAGGTCAATAAAAAGACGCTGCAAGAGCGCATGGCCGAGCTGGTGCACGAGAAAAAGATCGAAGGCATCAGCCACATCCAGGACGAGTCCGACAAGTCTGGCATGCGCCTGGTGATTGAGCTCAAGCGCGGCGAAGTCCCCGAGGTAGTGCTGAACAATCTGTATAAGCAGACGCAGCTGCAAGACACCTTCGGCATGAACATGGTGGCGCTGATTGAGGGTCAGCCGCGCCTGTGCAACCTCAAGGATTTGATCGAAGTCTTTTTGCAGCACCGCCGCGAAGTGGTCACACGCCGCACGGTGTTTGAACTGCGCAAGGCGCGCGACCGGGGCCACGTGCTGGAAGGCTTGGCCGTGGCGCTGGCCAATATCGATGATTTCATCGCCATCATCCGCAACGCCCCCACGCCACCCGTGGCCAAGACCGCACTGATGGGCAGCACCTGGGACAGCAAGCTGGTGCGCGAGATGCTTACCCGCACCCGCCAGGATGGCGGCGTGGTAAACGCCGATGACTACCGCCCCGAGGGACTGGAAGCGGAATTCGGCATGGGCCAGGACGGCCTCTACCGCCTGTCGGAAACGCAGGCCCAGGAAATTTTGCAGATGCGCCTGCAACGCCTCACTGGGCTGGAACAAGACAAGATCGTTGCCGAATACAAGGATGTGATGGCAGTCATCGAAGACCTGCTCGACATCCTGGCCACACCCGAGCGCGTCTCCACCATCATTGGTGAAGAGCTGGGTGCCATCAAGCAGGAGTTTGGCCAGCACAAGCTGGGCACACGCCGCAGCCTGGTCGAATACAGCGCCCAAGACCTCTCTACCGAAGACCTGATCACGCCCACCGACATGGTGGTCACGCTCAGCCACACGGGCTACATCAAGAGCCAGCCCCTGTCTGAGTACCGCGCGCAAAAGCGCGGCGGGCGCGGCAAGCAGGCCACGGCGACCAAGGAAGACGACTGGATCGACCAGCTCTTCATTGCCAACACCCACGACTACATCCTGTGCTTTTCCAACCGGGGTCGTCTGTACTGGCTCAAGGTCTGGGAAGTGCCAGCCGGTTCGCGTGGCTCGCGCGGTCGCCCCATCGTCAACATGTTTCCGCTGCAAGACGGGGAAAAAATCAACGTCGTGCTGCCGCTCACTGGCGACATGCGCACCTTCCCATCAGACCATTACGTGTTCATGGCCACCCGCATGGGCACGGTCAAGAAAACTGCGCTGGCCGAGTTCTCCAACCCGCGCAAAATCGGCATCATCGCCATCAAGCTCGATGAAGGCGACCAGCTGATCGGCGCCGCCATCACCGACGGCCAGCACGACGTGATGCTGTTCTCTGACGGCGGCAAGGCCGTGCGCTTTGACGAAAACGATGTGCGCGCACTGGGCCGCGACACCCGGGGCGTGCGCGGCATGATGCTCGAAGAAGGCCAGGGCGTGATCGCCATGCTGGTGGCGCAAGACGAGCAGCAGAGCGTGCTCACGGCCACTGAAAACGGCTACGGCAAACGCACCGGCATCGCTGAATACACCCGCCATGGCCGTGGCACCAAGGGGATGATCGCCATCCAGCAATCCGAGCGCAACGGCAAAGTGGTGGCCGCCACGCTGGTGCATGCCGACGACGAGATCATGCTCATCACCGACCGGGGCGTGCTGGTACGTACCCGGGTGGCCGAGATCCGTGAACTGGGCCGCGCCACACAAGGCGTGACGCTGATTGCACTGGACGAAGGCGCCAAGCTCAGCGGCCTGCAACGCATCGTCGAAAACGATGCCAACGCAGCCGACACCAGCGCCAGCGACTGCACAGAGCCCCCCGAGAACGCAGACAGCGCTTCCGCAGCGCCCACCGCCCCCCCCGAGGCCTGAGCCAGCCAGTGGCGCTGCACCTGAGCAGCGCTGCTTTTTACTATTAAATTAATAGCTAATCGCGCCCGATAAACAAGGGCTATAGCCTGATTTGACCTTAAAAAATGCAACGTCCTTATAACTTTTCTGCGGGCCCTGCGGCCATTCCTGCCGAGGTTTTGGAACAAGCTGCGGCTGACATGCTCGACTGGCACGGCTGCGGCATGGGCGTGATGGAGATGAGCCACCGCGGCAAGGAATTCATCTCGATCTACGAGCAGGCCGAAAGCGACCTGCGCGAGCTGCTGGCAGTGCCAGAGCACTTCAAGATTTTGTTCATGCAAGGCGGCGGTCTGGCAGAAAATGCCATCGTGCCGATGAACCTCTCTCGCGCGGCCACGGTGGACTTTGTCGTTACTGGCAGCTGGAGCCAGAACTCGCAAAAAGAGGCGCGCAAGTACGCCTCGGAAGTCAACGTGATTGCATCGGGCAAGGACAGCCACTTCACCACCCTGCCCGACCCGGCCCACTGGCAACCCAGCCGGGGCGCCAGCTACCTGCACATTTGCACCAACGAAACTATCCATGGCGTTGAATTTCACGAGCTGCCTGACATCAAGGCCCTGGGGGTTGATGCGCCGCTGGTGATTGATTTTTCGTCGCACGTCGCCTCGCGCTCGGTGGACTGGTCGCGCGTGGGCCTGGCCTTTGGCGGTGCGCAAAAAAACATCGGGCCAGCGGGCCTGACCATCGTGGTCGTGCGCGAAGACCTGCTGGGCCACGCACTGAGCATCTGCCCCAGTGCGTTTGACTACAAAATCGTGGCCGAGCACCAATCCATGTACAACACCCCACCCACCTGGGGCATCTACATGGCGGGCCTGACATTCCAGTGGCTCAAGCGCCAGCGCGAAGGCGATGCCAGCGGTGTGGCCGCCATGGAACTGCGCAACATCGCCAAGGCACAGCTGCTGTACAACGCCATCGACCAGTCAGGCTTTTACGTCAACAAAGTGGCAGCCAACTGCCGCTCGCGCATGAACATCCCGTTTTTCCTGCGCGACGAAAGCCGCAACGAGGCCTTCCTGGCGGGCGCCAAGGCCCGTGGCCTGCTGCAACTCAAAGGCCATAAATCGGTGGGCGGGATGCGCGCCAGCCTCTACAACGCCATGCCACTCGAAGGCGTACAGGCGCTGGTGAGCTACATGCGAGAATTTGAACAGCAGCACGCATGACCCAGGCCCCTCTGATGAACACGCCCCACACCTCTCCCGATCTCTCCAGTCTGCGCGTGCAGATCGACAACATTGACCAGCAATTGCTGACCCTGCTGAACCAGCGCGCGCTGGTGGCAGAGCGCGTCGGCGAGGTCAAAAAGCGCGAAGGCACGCCCTTTTTCCGACCCGACCGCGTTGCGCAGGTCATTGAAAAAATCCAGACAGCCAACCCCGGGCCGCTGAAGAATGCCCATGTCACCGCCATCTGGCGCGAGATCATGTCGGCCTGCCTGGCGCTGGAGTCACCCCAGCGGGTGGCTGTACTGGGCCCCGAAGGCACGTTCTGCGAACAGGCCGCCGTCGAATACTTTGGCGGCGCTGCCGACCTGATGTACTGCGCCAACTTTGACGAGGTGTTCCACGCCACGGCAGCGGGCAGCGCGCAGTTTGGCGTGGTCGGCGTGGAAAACTCCACCGAAGGCGTGGTCACGCGATCGCTGGACATGTTCTTGCACACGCCCTGCCATGTGGTGGGCGAGGTCAGCCTGCTGATCCGGCACAACCTGCTGCGCCAGACCAACACGCTCGATGGCATCGAGGCCGTGCTGGCCCACCCGCAGGCACTGGCACAGTGCCAGGCCTGGCTGTCCAAGCACCTGCCCCACGCCGAGCGCCGCCCCGTCTCCAGCAACGCCGAGGGCGCGCGCCTGGCGGCCACCAACCCGGCTTGGGCAGCACTCTCAAGCGAGCGTGCCGCACAGCAGTTTGGCCTGCACATCGTCTCGCACGCCATCCAGGACGATGCCTACAACCGCACCCGTTTTGCCATCATCTGCCTGCCGCACACCTTGCAGACGCCACCGCCCTCCAGCAAAGACTGCACCAGCTTGATTGTTTCCGTACCCAACCACCCCGGTGCGGTACACGATCTGCTGGTGCCGCTCAAGCGCCACGGCGTCTCGATGACGCGCTTTGAGTCGCGCCCGGCACGCACCGGCCAGTGGGAGTATTACTTCTACATCGACATCGACGGCCACCCCAGCCAACCCCACGTCAGCGCCGCGCTGACCGAGCTGCGGGCGCTGTGCGCTTTTTACAAAGTTCTGGGCACCTACCCTGTAGCGCCTTGAGGAAACCGCATGTTTGAACAACTCGGCCTGATTGGCTGCGGCCTGATGGGCGGCTCGTTTGCGCTGGCGCTCAAGCGCGCTGGCCTGGTACAGCGCGTGGTGGGCTACAGCAAATCTCCTTCCACCACCGACCGCGCCCGCCAGATGGGTGTGATTGACGTCGAGGCCCCTTCGGCCCTGCTGGCAGTAGCGGGCGCCGACATCGTGCTGCTGGCCGTGCCCGTATCGGCCACCGAAGCCACGCTCAAAGCCATCAAACATTTGGTCACGCCCAATATGCTGGTCATGGATGTGGGTTCCACCAAAACCGATGTGGTGCAGGCGGCGCGGCGTGCGCTGCGCGATCAGGTTGGATCGTTCGTTCCGGCCCACCCCATCACGGGCCGCGAGGTTTCGGGCGTCGAACACGCCGAGGCGGACTTGTACAGTGGCCGCCAGGTCATTCTCACGCCCATTGAGCGCACACTCACGGCGCAGCTGAAAAAAGCCGAAGAAGTCTGGACTGCACTGGGCTGCCGCGTCTCCAGCATGTCGCCAGAATCGCACGATGAGGCATTTGCCGCCATCAGCCACTTGCCCCACCTGCTGGCTTTCGCCTTCATCAATGGCCTGGCGGGCCAATCGCAGGCCGATACATTCTTGTCTTTGGCTGGCCCGGGGTTTCGGGATTTCACCCGCATTGCCGGTGGCGAGCCCAAAATCTGGCGCGATATCTTTCTGGCCAACCGTGAAGAACTCCTGACCCAATCGCAGCTGTTCCAACAGGCTTTGCAGCGCCTGGAGCACCTGGTGCGCAGCGACGATCCACAAGCCCTCGAAGACATGCTTACCCTGGCCAGCGAAACCCGCACCCACTGGCGCATGGGCGCACAACGCACCAGCAAAGGCCGCTGAATGTTCAGCACACCGTTTCTCGATATTCCTGCCTTGAGCGGCGCTGCTGGCAGCGTGCGCCTGCCCGGCTCCAAGAGCATCTCCAACCGCGTGCTGCTGCTGGCCGCCCTCAGCCACGGCACCACCACCGTCCACGACCTGCTGGCCTCGGACGACACCCGCGTCATGCTGGACGCACTCAAAGCCTTGGGCTGCGGCGTCGAAGAAGAAGGCACGCAAGCGCGCATTACCGGCCTGGGCGGGCGCACACCGCAGTCGCCCGCAGCACTGTTTCTGGGCAATGCCGGCACGGCCATGCGCCCGCTGACAGCCGCGCTGGCACTGCTGGGCGGCGAGTTCACGCTCAGCGGCATCGCGCGCATGCACGAGCGCCCGATTGGCGACCTGGTGAACGCCCTGCGCCAGCTGGGCTGCCAGATCGACTACCTGGGTCAAGATGGCTACCCGCCGCTGCGCATCGCCCACGCCGCGGGCGTGCCGCCGCTGCAACTGGGCCAACCGATCCGTGTGCGTGGCGATGTCTCCAGCCAGTTTCTCACCGCCTTGCTCATGGCCCTGCCGCTGGCAGCCACTGAGCAGGATGTGGTCATCGAAGTGGTGGGCGAACTGATCTCCAAGCCCTATATCCACATCACCTTGCAACTGCTGGAGCGCTTTGGCATCTGCGTGGCGCACGACCAGTGGCAACGCTTCACCATTCCGGCGGGCAGCCGCTACCAGTCGCCCGGCGACATCCACGTTGAAGCAGACGCCTCTTCTGCTAGCTATTTCATAGCTACTGGCGCAATTGCAGCGGGCGCTGAAGGCCAAAATGGCATCAAAATTTTGGGCGTGGGGCTGGATTCGATCCAGGGCGATATCCGCTTTGTGGATGCGGCCCGTGCCATGGGCGCGCACATCACCGGCGGCCCCAACTGGCTACAGATTGAACGTGGCCAGTGGCCCCTGAAGGCCATTGACCTCGACTGCAACCACATCCCCGACGCCGCCATGACGCTGGCCGTGATGGCGCTGTACGCCCAAGGCACCACCGTGCTGCGCAACATTGCCAGCTGGCGCGTCAAGGAAACCGACCGCATCGCCGCCATGGCCACCGAGCTGCGCAAACTCGGCGCTACCGTGGAAGAAGGCGCCGATTTCATCCGTGTGGCACCACCAGCCTCTGTAGCTAACTGGAAGGCTGCCAGCATCCACACCTACGATGACCACCGCGTGGCCATGTGTTTTTCGCTGGCAGCATTCAACCCGGCGGGCCTGCCAGTGCGCATCGAAGACCCGCAGTGCGTGGCCAAAACCTTCCCGGATTACTTTGAAGCGCTGTTTTCGGTGGTGCGCGCAGAGCACATCCCCGTCATCTGCCTTGATGGCCCCACGGCCTCGGGCAAAGGCACGGTGGCCGCCCGGGTGGCGCAGCAATTGGGCTACCACCTGCTCGATTCGGGCGCGCTCTACCGCATCGTGGCACTGGCTGCGCGGCGTGCTAGCCTGCCGCTGGATGCAAGTGCCGAAGCGGCCATTGCCGACCTGGCGCAACAGCTGGCCATTCGTTTCGAAGGCGACCGGGTGCTGCTGGCCAGCGAAGACGTGACCGAAGCCATCCGCACCGAACAAGCGGGCATGGACGCCTCCAGCGTATCGGTGCTGCCAGCGGTACGCACCGCACTGGTGGCGCTGCAACACAGCTTTCGCCGCCTGCCCGGCCTGGTCGCCGATGGCCGGGACATGGGCACCGTGATTTTTCCGGACGCACCACTGAAGGTGTTTCTCACGGCCAGCGCAGCGCAGCGCGCCCACAGGCGGCATGCGCAGTTGCTGTCCAAAGGCATTTCGGCTAACATTACCGACCTTCTTGCAGACCTTGAGGCGCGCGACGCACGGGATATGTCCCGCAGCACAGCTCCCTTGCAGGCCGCACAAGATGCGCTGGCACTGGACAGCACACAGCTCACGGCAGATCAAACCGTGGGCCAAGTGTTTGAATGGTGGCAGCAACAACAGCCTTTCACCCCCGGGGTGTAGAGCTGAAAACGGGGCGCTAAACCCCACCGGCCCACACTGCCTCCCACCGCGCGCCTGCGCACAGACAGTGTGGTTCTTGTCACTTAACCTGCGGCACCGCCGCACAGCAAACCACCACCGACAGCCTTTGAAACTGCGCCATCGTGCCGCAGTAAACCTGTCAGTGGCAAGGAAACACATGTCAGAATCTTTTGCCGCCCTTTTTGAAGAATCCCTGCAGCGTACCGAAATGCGCCCTGGCGAGGTCATCACCGCCGAAGTCGTGCGCGTGGAACACAGCTTCGTCGTCGTGAACGCTGGCCTCAAGTCTGAAGCCTACGTACCGCTGGAAGAATTCAAAAACGATCAGGGCGAAGTCGAAGTTCAAGTGGGCGATTTCGTCTCCGTGGCCATCGGCTCGATCGAAAACGGTTACGGCGACACCATCCTGTCGCGTGACACCGCCAAGCGCCTGGCCTCCTGGCTGGCCCTGGAAAAGGCCCTGGAATCCGGCGAATTCGTCACCGGCACCACCAGCGGCAAGGTCAAGGGCGGCCTGACCGTTCTGGTCAACGGCATCCGCGCATTCCTGCCCGGTTCGCTGATCGATACCCGTCCGATCAAGGATCTGACGCCGTACGAAAACAAGACCATGGAATTCAAGGTCATCAAGCTGGACCGCAAGCGCAACA
>NZ_JAQUAL010000149.1:0-8275 GCF_028687295.1 Simplicispira sp. | reverse complement strand
TGGTGGTATTTGGCGGTGCCGTCAAGAGCATCAACGTGGTGGTCGCCTGCTTCGAGTTCGACTTCATGGGTGGCAGCATGGGCAGCGTGGTGGGCGAGCGCTTTGTGCGCGGCGTCGAAACCGCCATTGAGCAAAAAGTGCCCTTCATCTGCTTTACCGCCACCGGCGGCGCGCGCATGCAAGAAGGCCTGCTCAGCCTGATGCAAATGGCCAAAACCAATGCCGCCCTCACCCGCCTGGCCAAAAAGGGCCTGCCCTATATCAGCGTACTGACCGACCCGACCATGGGCGGCGTGAGTGCGGGCTTTGCGTTTGTCGGCGACATCGTGATTGCCGAGCCCAAGGCGCTGATCGGTTTTGCTGGCCCGCGCGTCATCGAGTCAACCGTGCGCGTGACCCTGCCCGAGGGCTTCCAGCGCGCCGAGTTCCTGATGCAAAAAGGCGCCGTCGATCTGATCTGCGACCGCCGCGAACTGCGCAGCACCATCGCCAACAGCCTGGCCATGCTGCAACGCCTGCCCGCTGACGCCGTGGCCTGACGCACCCGCGCTGCCCCGCCCCCCAAAAAAACCGCCCACGCTGGCGGTTTTTTAATGCTCTTTTATTGATAGCTGCTTGCGCTGACTGCGCAAGGGCTGGAGGCCGTTTTAGCCTTGAATCAGTGCAGCACTGCTGCCTGCAAATACCCCAGCACCATCAGCGCCACTTGCAACAGCACCAGCAGCACCAGCGGCGACAAGTCCAGGCCGCCCATCAAGGGCAGCACGCGACGCACCGGGCGCAGCAGGGGCGCACACAGGCGGGCGATGACATCCGACATGGGCGACTGCGCCTGCACCCAGGACATCACGGCATACACGATCAACAACCCGATCATCCCGGTGATGGCCACGCGCACCAGGCCAAACAGCGCCAACCCCGGCAGCCACTGCCAGCCAGCCCCCGCGCCCAGCACCAGCCACAGCAGCACATACTGCGCCAGCTCCACCAGCGCCGCCGCCAGCAGGCTGGCACCATCCCAGCGCCCGACCGCAGGCAGCACACGGCGCAGCGGCAGTACCATCCAGTCGCTCAGTGCAAATACGAACTGGCCCACGGGATTGCCAAACGGGATGCGCTGCCACTGCATGTAAATGCGCAACAGGCAAGCGCCGCACAGCAGGCCAGCGACCACATCCAGCACAAAAGAAACAATTTGGTAAAGCATGTTGGTTGGCTTGGACGAATGGGGCAGAGAGGGCCTGCCACCAGATCAACGGGAGTTGCCCTGAAGGGGGCGGTTTCAAAACGGAGCCTGCTCTTGGCGACCAAGGCGGCTCCTCAAGTGCATTGCGCCGTGGGATGATAGCCACATCACGCCTAGCCACCATGACGCAACGCCTCACACTGACCTCTTTGCCGCTGTTTCCACTGCAAGCCGTGCTGTTTCCAGGCGGCATTCTGGCGCTGCGGGTTTTTGAAGTGCGCTACCTGGACATGGTGCGCAAATGCCAACAGGCGGGAGCACCGTTCGGGGTGGTCTGCCTGCACAGCGGTGACGAGGTGCGCCGCGCAGGTGCACCCCAGGAGCAGTTCCATGGCGTGGGCACGCTGGCCAGCATCGAGCAACTGAGCAGTCCGCAGCCCGGCCTGCTCACGTTGCTGGGCCGGGGCAGCCAGCGCTTTCGCATCGTGCGCAGCAGTTTGCTGGCGCACGGGCTGTGGGTGGCTGACGTAGAGCAGTTGGCCGACGACCTGCCCGTGCCCATCCCCGAAGACCTGCGCAAGACCGCCACCGCGCTGGCCCAGGTATTGACCACCTTGCGCCAACGCCACCCCGATGACGCCAGGGCCATCACCCCCACCAGCGCCCAACTGCAAGACTGCGGCTGGGTAGCCAACCGCTGGTGCGAGCTGCTGCCCGTGCCGCTGGCACTCAAACAACAACTGATGGAGCTGGACAACCCACTGGTGCGGCTGGAGCTGGTGGGCGATGTTCTGGAGCGCACCGGCATTGCCTTATGACAGCACCCACTGCACAGCCACGACTGCGCGCCCGCTGATGAACCACCTTTTGCAATGGCCTCGGGCCGCCAAGCGCCTGTTTGTGGTGGTACTGGACGCCTGCATGGGCGTGCTGGCCATGTGGCTGGCCTTCAGCCTCCGCCTGGAGATGCTGCACTGGCCTGAGGGCCTGCAATGGCCGGTATACGCCATGGCACCAGTGCTGGCGTTCCCTATTTTTGTGCGCTTTGGGCTGTACCGCGCCATCTTTCGCTACACCGGCATCACCGCCCTGATCACCACCGGCCAGGCCGTGGCACTGTATGGCGTGCTGCTGCTGGCCATTTTGCTGGTGGCCCAGTGGGAAGGTGTGCCGCGCAGCGTGGGCATTTTGCAGCCACTGATTTTGCTGCTCATGGTGGGCAGCAGCCGCGCACTGGGCTGGCTGCTGCTGGCTGGGCGGCCGCAGCAAACCCGCCACCGCTTGCTGATTTACGGCGCTGGTCACGCCGGCGCCCAAACGGCAGCGGGTATCCAGGGCACCCGGCACTACCTGCTGCAAGGCTTTATCGACGACGATGCCGACAAAGTGGGCCGCAGCATCAATGGTGCGCCGGTGTATGCCCCCAGTGCCCTGCCTGCGCTGGTACAGCGCCTGGGCACCACCGATGTACTGCTGGCCCTGCCCAGCGCCAGCCGCCAGCGCAGGCGCCAGATCATTGCCAGCCTGCACGATGTACCCGTGCGCGTGCGCACATTGCCCGGTCTGAGCGACCTGGCCAGCGGGCGCGTCACGGTGGCAGATTTTCAGGACCTGGACATCGAAGACCTGCTGGGCCGCGAACCCGTCCCCCCCGACCCTGCGCTGCTGCAACGCAATCTGGCCGGTAAAACCGTGATGGTGACTGGCGCTGGCGGCAGCATAGGCAGCGAACTGTGCCGTCAAATCCTGAACGAAGCGCCCGCCCTCTTGCTGCTGGTCGAGCACAGCGAATACGCGCTCTACAGCATCCACCAGGAGCTGCAAACGCACAACAGTCCGCACAACGCCAGCACCTGCACCCTGGTGCCGCTGCTGGCCAACATCACCAACCCGCAGCGCATGGCCGAGTTGTGCCACAGCTACCGTCCGCACGCCATCTACCACGCCGCTGCCTACAAACATGTGCCCATGGTCGAGGCCAACATGGGCGAAGGCATCTGCAACAACGTCTTTGGCACCTTGAATCTGGTGCGCGCAGCCCTGGAACACCAGGTGGCGCATTTCGTGCTGATTTCTACCGACAAGGCGGTGCGCCCCACGAACGTGATGGGCACGACCAAGCGCATAGCCGAAATGGTTTTGCAAGCCATCACAGCGGCACCCCACGCCCCGTTTGACACGTCTACCGCCAACGATCAGCCCCACCCCCAAGTCCCGTGGCAGTGCCCCACACGGTTTTCCATGGTGCGTTTTGGCAATGTGCTGGGCTCCAGCGGCAGCGTGATCCCGCTGTTTCGGCGCCAGATTGCCGCCGGTGGCCCTGTCACCGTCACCCACCCGGAAGTGACGCGCTACTTCATGACCATCCCCGAAGCAGCGCAACTGGTGCTGCAAGCGGGCGCCATGGCCGAGGGGGGTGATGTGTTCGTGCTGGACATGGGTGCGCCCATCCAAATCCTTGAGCTGGCCCAGCGCATGGTGGCGCTGTCGGGTCTGACGGTACGCGATGCCCAGCACCCGGATGGCGACATCGCCATCACTTTCACCGGCCTGCGCCCCGGCGAAAAACTCTACGAAGAGCTGCTCATTGGCGACAACCCCCTGCCCACTGCGCACCCGCGCATCTTGCGTGCGCGCGAAGAACACCCGACCTGGGAGGCATTGGCTCCCCTGTTGCGCGCACTGCACAGCGCTGCGCAAGGCCAACAAATACAGGCCATGAGGTCACTGCTGCGCCAACTGGTGCCGGGCTATGGCCCGGGAAACGCGTGACGCGCGCGCGCCTACTGCGCTCGTCGGCACTGTGGGCTTTGTTGGGAGATATTCTGCCCATGCTGGCAGCCATGGCAGCAGCGCCGTTCTTGCTGCACACCCTGGGCACCGAGCGCCTGGGGGTGCTGTCGCTCATCTGGGTGGTGGTGGGTTATGTCAGTTTCCTTGATCTAGGTTTGGGACGCGCCGTGACCGTGGCCGTAGCAGCAGCACACCGGCCCGGCGAGGCCTCCACGGGCCAAGGTATTGCTTTGCCTTTTACTGCCACGGCGGTGCTGGCCTTGTTGGCGCTGGGCCTGGCAGGCTCCGCCTGCATTGGCGCGGTGGTGCTATCGGCGGACTTGCCTTTGAAACTGTCCTCACGCGCACTGGAGGCAGAGGTGCGCACAGCGCTGCTGTGGATGATGCCCAGTTTGCCGCTGCTCTTAATGGCCTCAGCACTGCGCGGCCATCTGGAAGGCATTGGAGCCTTCAAGGCACTGAACATGGTGCGGATCCCAGCAGGGATCATGCTGGTAGGCGGGCCGTGTGTGGCAGCGTGGTGGGAGCCAGATTTGGTCAGGGCCTCGCAAAGTATTGTGTGGGTGCGCTGCCTGCAATTGGCAGCGCTGCTGGCGATACTGGCGCACTACCAAGGTGTGCGCTGGTGGCAGATTGCCGCCCGTTTGTACCGCGCACGCCAGTGGGTATTGTTGCCACGCTTGCTCTCATTTGGCAGTTGGATGACGTTGAGCAGCGTGCTGAGTTCTGTAATGGTCTACGCCGATCGTTTCGTGATTGGGGCTTTGCTCGGCGCTGGTGTGGTCAGCTTTTACACGGTACCGTTTGATGTGGTGTCCCGGTTTCCGGTGTTGATTGCCTCCGTGTGCAGCGTGCTGCTGCCTGAATTGGTGCGCGCTGCCAGCCAAGCTACGCCAACGTCGGGTACCGCGCCGCTGTGGCGCGGCTGGTTGCGGCGCTCTTCCTTGGCAACGGGCGCGCTGGTGACTTTGTGCGCTTTGGTAGGTTGGTGGGTGCTACCGCATTTCTTGGTGTGGTGGATGGGCGCTGACTTTGCGGCGCACACCGCTGGCGTCGCCCAGGTGTTACTGCTGGCTTTTGCATTCAATGCACTGGCACAAATCCCCTACACCGGCCTGCTGGCGCTGGGCCACACCAAAACCATTGCCCGCTTGCACGCGCTGGAGACACTGCCCTATCTGGCACTCTTGGGGTGGTTGACCGCACATTGGGGTCTGGTCGGTGCAGCCTGTGCCTGTGCCCTGCGCCACCTGTCAGATTACGCACTTCTGACCTGGAACTGCCGGAGACTGATGTCTCTGCCCATCCACCCCAGTGCGCCATGCACAATCTGTCCCCCCTGATTGCGCAGCACAAGCTTCTTTTACTTCGCGACTCTGCCCGCCTTGAAACCGCCTCGTATCACCGTCATCGTCCTCAACTGGAATGGTGCTGCCGACACCCTGCGCTGCCTCGCCTCCTTAAAGGCAATGGCACAACCACAGCCAGACATTCTGGTAGTGGACAACCACTCTGGCGACGATTCGGTGGCACAAATCCTGCGGGCGCATCCGGCTTTGACCATCCTGCAAACCGGGGCCAATCTGGGCTTTGGCGGTGGCTGCAATGCAGGCATCCGGCACGCCCTGACTCAGGGCGCAGATTACATCTGGCTACTCAACAACGACACCTTGGTGGAAGCCGATACGCTTTCGGCCATGGCCCAGGCCATGGCGCAGCACCAGACGGCAGGCGCGGTGGGGTCGGTGATTTATGACATGGACGTACCCACGCGGGTACAGGTGTGGGGCGGTGGACAGGTGCAACGTTGGTTGGGGCGTGCGCGGCCCTTGCGCGGGCCGGGCGAGCCTGCGTTTATCTCAGGGGCTTCCATGCTTTTGCGCGCTGATGCACTGCGACAGGTGGGTTTGTTCGACGAGCAGCGGTTTTTCATGTACTGGGAAGACACCGATTTGGGCTTTCGCCTGCGCGCCCGAGGCTGGACGCTGGCGGTGGCACCGCAGTCGCGGGTGTGGCACCGGTTGTCGGCCAGTTTGGGGCAAGGCAGTGCGCAATTGGATGCGTATTTCATGCGCTCTGCCGTGCGATTTTTGCGGTTACACGCTCCTTGCCCACCGCTGGCCATCACCAGCCTGGCCAGCACACTGTTGCTCAAGCGGATGCTCCTGGGGCACTGGCACCGGGTGCGTGCTGTCTGGCAAGGGCTGCGCAGCGCATGAACGGCATATCAACTGACCTGCCCGTTTCGGTAGTGATCCCCTGCTTTGACTGCGCGCACACCATTGAGCGTGCGGTGGCCTCCGTCGCCACGCAAAGACAGCGCCCACAAGAGGTGATCGTGGTCGATGATGCCAGCACCGACAACACAGCCCTGGTGCTACAGCGCCTTGAAGCAGCCTCCCCCCCAGGGTGGCTACGGCGGGTTACGCTGGCGCTCAACCAAGGCGCAGCCTCGGCCCGCAATGCGGGCTGGGATGTAGCTGCCGGTCAATACGTCGCTTTTTTGGATGCGGACGACGCATGGCACCCTGACAAATTGGCAGTGCAATACGCGCTGATGGCCTCCGAGCCAAGCCTGGCGCTCACAGGGCATGGCTTCGTCCAGTCAGCCCAATCGGAGGCAGATTTTCCGCTGCTGCCTGAGGTTGCCAGCGCGGCACTCCCTCGGCGCAAGGTGGTCGCGTGGCAAGTGTTGCTGAAAAACCCCTTCATCACCCCCTCCATCATGGTCAGAAAGGATGTGCCTCTGCGCTTTGTTGCTGGCCAGCGCTATATGGAAGACCACCTGCTGTTGATGCAATTGGCCCTGCGCGGTGCCCCCATGCAGCGCATTGAACTACCCTTGGCGTGTATTTACAAGTCCCGTTACGGCGAGGCGGGCCTCAGTTCGCACATGAATGCCATGCACCGTGCGGAACGGGACAACCTCAACCAATTGCGGCGTGAGGGCAGTTTGTCGACGCTGGCCTACCAAGGTCTGCATCTGTATATCCGGCTGAAATTTATGCGCCGCCTTTTGCTGGTGAAGCTCCAGCAGCGTAGGCGGGTTTGACACAGCCTATGCCTTCACAAAATACCCCCCGGATAGTGGTGTTGCTGGCCACCTGCAATGGCGCGCGCTGGATCAACGCGCAAATCGACAGCATTCTTGCGCAGCAAGGCGTGACCATACGGCTGGTGGTGCGCGACGATGGCTCGACAGACACCACCCGATCTCTGCTGGAAGGGCGTGCAGCCCAGGATGCACGCATCACCTTATTGCCCGCCAGTGCGCCCTCTGGTTCAGCGGCGGCCAACTTTTTTGCCTTGCTGGCCATGCTGGGTAACTTGGGAGCGCCTCCCGACGCCGTAGCGCTGGCCGATCAGGATGACGTGTGGCTGCCAGACAAGCTACGCCATGCCTGGGTAGCGCTACAAACACGGGGCGTGGCCGGGGTGTCGGCCAGCGTGTGGGCATGGTGGCCTGATGGTCGTAAAACGCTGCTGACAAAAAGCCAACCGCTGCAAGCAGCAGACCACTGGTTTGAATCGGCCGGGCCGGGGTGTACCTATGTGTTGCGCGGCGATGTGGCCATGCACTTGTCGGACTGGGTGGTGGCGCACCGTGAGGCACTGCACCCGATTGCTTTTCATGACTGGTGGATTTATGCCTGGGTGCGCCACCACGGTGGCGGCTGGTGGATAGACCCCATGCCCCGCATGCACTATCGGCAACATGGCTCCAATGTGCTGGGCGCGCGTGCTGGTTGGCGTGCAAAAACCATGCGCCTGCACATGCTCTTCAACGGCTGGCACCGCCAACAAGCGCTGGCCATTGCCCAAAGCTGCGGCGCCGGGGATGATCCGCTGATCGTGCGTTTGCAACGTTACGGTTGGCGTGACCGTTGGGCGCTGGCGTGCCAGGCACGCTCCCTGCGGCGCAAAACCAGCGATGCACTGGCTCTGGCATGGGCCTTGTGCCTGGGGTGGCGGGGCACACCATGAACCAGCCTGTGGTTGCTATCACGGGCGCCAGCGGCTTTATCGGTCAGGCACTGGTGCGGCATCTGGGCGCCCGAGGATGGGCGGTGCGAGCAATCTCACGCCAGAATGCCCTGGTGGACAGCAGCACCGATGTCTGGGCGCGGGCGCTGGATGGAGCCCAGGCCGTAGTGCATTTGGCCGCCAAAGCCCATCAGGTCAATGCCCGCGTGCGCCAGGATGACCAGCGTTTCGACGACAACCTCGCCCTGACTTCAGCTTTGCTGCGTGCATGTGTGCAAACTTCGGTACGGCGGCTGGTATTTGTCAGCTCCA
>NZ_JAQUAL010000148.1:0-8304 GCF_028687295.1 Simplicispira sp. | reverse complement strand
TAAGCAAAATCAAAGCCCCGCGCAAGGAAACACGCTTCGCTTTTGGCTTCATCCCATTCGAATTGCATGGGCCAAGTGTAGTTCAATGGGCTACTTTTGACTGAGAAATTTTAAATTTGATAGCTGCTCGCGCCCGCTGTACGGGCGCTGGAGGCCGATTCGGCTTTAAAACGAATCCAGCGCCACAAAGCCGACGGGCTGGGCAGATTGCGCGTCGATCAGCACCGTCCAGGCGGTTTTGCGTGAGATCAAGGGCAAATAGCGCAGCGCATCCAGGGAGCGACCTGTGCTGAGCACCGCGCGATCAATGGCATCGGCATGGCTGGGAAAGCGTTCTTTGAGCTGCGCTGCGGGGCGCGACTCTTTCAGCACCTGCTCATGGGCGGCTTCGTAGGGTTGCCACAAAGAGGTCTGGGCCGCCTGGGGGATGCCACCCGTGGCTTGCAAAATGGACTCGATGGCCTCCGACGGCTGCAGTGGCCGCAGCGACAGCAGCGTCGGTCCCCGCAAGGGCAACTGCTGCAAACCGGGCGGGGCTTTGGCCAGCGTTTCGGGCTCGATGTCCACGGCATGCACCACGGTCATGCGGTGGTATTCAAAAACCAGATGCACGGGCCGCGCAGCAAACACCGTCCACAACCCGTAGGCCAGAGCGGCCACCTGCAACAAGCCAATCACCGTGAAGTCCATCATCAGGTGGCGGCGCGTTTTGGCGGAATTGAAAATCACCAGCGTGATCAGCGGCCCCAGCACCACATCGACGGCCACCACCAAGGCAAACAGCTCACGCCCGCCCGACAGCTCGCGGTACGGGTACGGATACCACCAGCCAAACACCACCAGCGCCGCCAAGGTGGCAACGCTCAGGCTGATAGCAAGGTGAATGGCGCTGGCGCGCAGACGGTTTCAAAGATGGTATGACGACAGGTTTTGTAGAGGGAAATGTGGACGCCGCCGCCCACCAATCAATACAGCGATTTGCCGTACTTGAACTCGGTCACCATGTTGTAGTCGGTGATCTGCTCCAAAGGTCGTCCCGCTGATTTTTGAACGACCTCTATGCCCACAAAGGGCTTGGTCACAAAGCGCTCAATGGCAGAAGAATTGGCAGCAAACAAGGGCGCACCGCCCAGCGTCAGGCTTTGGTACAGCTGGCGCGTGGCTGCCGTATCTTTGCGGGCACGAAAGTCAAAATCGGCGGCATAAACAAAATTGACATAGCGGTAAGCATGGGCAAACACCTTGCTGGCCGTATAAAAAGCGTCTGCCGAGCCCGTGGCGTTGAATGACAGCACCGCCCCAGGCGCCATGTGCGCCTGCATCAGTTGCAAAAACTCGGTGGACAGCAGCAGACTGATGTTGGCGCGCCAGTGCCAAGTGGTGTTCATGATGATGAGGTCGTATTGCTTGCTGGGGTGCTGGCGCAGCCAGCGCCGGGCATCGTCAACCACTATCTGGACACGCGGGTCTTGCAAAGCGCTCGCCTGCGCCGGGTAGGCCTGTGCGGCCTGCAAATAGCCGGGGTTGATTTCCACCACATCCACCTGCTCTACGCCCGGAAACTCGTTCACCAGCGCCAGCCAAGTGCCAATCGACAAGCCCACCATCAACACCCGTCGGGGCTGGGGTTGCAGGGCTGCCATCAGCAGCGGGCGCTCCAGGCCGTTGCTGTTGACTTCAGGGCTCAGGTTGGTGCGCCCGTCGTACACATTGCCGCCATACACGGCATCGCCTTTATCCGCTTCCGGGAAGATGGTGATGATGCCGTGCCGGTTTTCAATCACCGTGCCCGCGCGCGCACCCGTTTGGTTCACCGATTGCACCAAGGCATGGGGGTCATGCAGCGTGCTGGCCAGCGCACCACCCAAAGCCAGCAAGGTGCCCACACCCGCCAGCACGCCGTGGCGCGGCTTGGCTTTAAGCGCCAGCGTAAAAAACACCGCCGCTGCACATTGCACCGCGCAAATCACCAAAAAGCTCTGCTGCAAGCTCAGGCTGTGCAGCAACACATAGCCCGTGACCAGCGGCCCCAGTGCCGCCCCGGCTACGTTGGAGGTATAGACCAGCGCAAAACGCTGGCCTTGCTTGCCCACCAAGTTTTGCGTGCCCAAATGGTGTGCAATGGGGAAGACAAACGCCAGTACGCTCGATGCGGCAGCCATCAGCAGCAAATCCAGCACTGCGCTGTGCAGCCAATCGCTGGTCAATGCGACGAACAGTACTGGCAACACCAAGGTCAGCAGTGCCGATAACCACAGCGCAGCCACGCTGTAGCGCCACAGTTGGGCATCACCATCGGCGCGGCGGCAGGCGCGGGCACCGGCATGTGCCCCCAGCGCAATACCCAGCAAATAAGCCATGAGCACAAAACCAAACGCCGCCGGGGTGGACAACTTGGCAAAGCTGTACAAGCGCACCCACAAAATCTCCAGGCTCAGGCTGGCAAAACCGCAGGCAAAAGAAAGCAAGGCGGGGTAATTCATGCGGGCGCTCCGGTTGTGGTGGTGGCAGCGGTAGTGCGCGGCAGCAGTTGGGCCGCCAGCACGGCACACACCACCACGGCAATATTGCCCGCCACGGCCACCCATACCACCTGCGGCAACGTCCACAGTGGCAGCAGCACAAAAGGCACTAACGCCGCCCCAGTGGCCGCACCCAAGGTGTTGATGAAATACAGCGTGCCCACCGAAACACCAATGTTGGCCGTGCGCTCATCAAAAGCCATCGTCAGCAGCGGCAGCGTCATCCCCATGAGCACCGTAGGCAGCAGCAAAAAGCCAAAACTGGCCACCGCACTGCCCACAGCGCCGTCGCCCAGAAAACTGCCTGCCAATCCCGCCTGGAGCGCCCGCAGCAACCACAGGCTGGCGGCGCCATACAGCGCGATGGACAGCTCAATACCCGCATACCAATGCAAACGCCGCCGGGGAAAGCGATCAGACAGCCACCCGCCCAGCATGCCACCCAGGCCAATGCCCAGCATGAATACCGACACGATGATGGTGATGGAGTCCATGTCCACGCCAATCAGGCCATACAGCGCGCGCTGCCAGCTCACTTGGTAAATCAGGGCGCTACAGCCGGAGATGAAAAAGCTGACCAATAAAACAGCATCCAGCAGTGGAATGTTTTTTATTTTTTCAAGATTGTTTTTGATCATCGTTTTCTGTTTGGGCTTATTTCAACATCATGAAACACGGGTTTTTGGCCGCTGCTTTTTCAAATTTCTCTGTCCATGCCGATGCCTGCTCGCGCCCGTTGGCATCCCGATGGCGCGATGGGCGGGCAAAACTCTGAGTTGCGGCGTCGGGCACGGGCGCTTGTGTATCGCCACGCATCAAATCCAGCAAGGTCTGGTGTACGGCAGCCACGGTGTAGGGGTGATCTTGGTGCGCGCGCAGCCCCTCGGCAATAGCAGGGTGTGCCTGAGCATAAGAACTGCTAAGCCACACCAGCGCGGGCACCTCGTAGGCATCGCGCGTGTTGCGGTTGGCACTGTCCGCCTTGCAGGCACCGCCGGGCACGGTTTCGCCGTGGTCGGCGGCGTACACCAGCGCGGCGCGGCGGCCATCGCCTGCCAAGGTGGCGATGATTTGATCGAGCACCTTGTCGGTGTAGGCCACGCTGTTGAAGTAGGCCTCACGGGCGTTGCTGCTGTGCGGGTAAGGGCCAAAACCGCTGGGGTAGCGGTGCTGGTAGTTGAAGTGGCTGCCCATGGTGTGCAGCACCACCAGCGCGCGTGCATTGTTTGCCAAGTGGCGGCGCAGGGCGGGCAGCAGCACCTCGTCCAGGCTGCCTTGATCGGCAAAGCCTGAAGGGTTCAAAAACGCGGTGGCCGCCGCTTCTTGGGCGTAGCTGGCGATGATGCCGTCATGCTTGCCCACGGCAGCCTGGTTAGAAAACCATGCCGTGGCATAACCCGCTTGCGTGGCTACCGACACAATGGAATGCGTAGCTTGCGGGTTGGGTGTTCCGTCGGGCCAAACCAACGGTTGCGCGGTGAGTATCGACGGCACCGATTGCCGGGTGGATGTTGTCTGCGCCAGCGTGCGGGCAAAGCCAAACAGGTGCTCGCCGCGCGCAATACGTGCTTCCAGCAAGGGCGTGGTGGCGGGCGCTTGCGGGCTGAACCAGTGCCAGGCGTTGCGGGTGGACGACTCGCCCAGCACCAGCACCACCACCTCGGCCTGGGGTAGCGTGCCTGCCAAGGTATAGCCCGGATCGGGCGCTTGCAAATGGGCCCGCACGGCATCGACCACGCGCCGCCCCTGCCAGTACTGCGCCACGGCCCAGGGCAACTCATACGGAAAAGCTTCGGGCAAATACAGGGAATTGCCGACACGCTGGTCTGCATGACTAAAGCTGTGCAGCAGATTGGCAGAGTCAGAGCGCGACGGTTGTGGCGTGGTTGCGAGCATCGCCCTACTCTCTGCCACAGCAGTCGGGTTGGGCAGCACCACATAAGGTAGCGCCAACATGGCAGCGCAGAAAAAAACTACCTTGCAACGAAACCGCCCGCCCCAGCGCCAGTCGGGGCGGCGATGCAATGCACGCAGCACACCCCAGCAAGCCAGATTCCAGAGCGCAAAAAAAGCAAACCACACCCAAGGGATGACTGCTGCCAAATTGCGCAGCTCAGCCGGGCTGGTGGCCATGGCCATCCCTACCAGAGTGGCATTGATAGGCATGCCGTTGATGGCGCGCACACCCAACGCCAGCGGCTGCCACCACAAGCACAACAGCCATAGCACCAACCAGGCCCGCCAAGGCCGTGTAAACAAAGTGAGAAAAACAGCGGTCAACAACAAGCACAGCAACAGTCGCTCGATAAATTCAGTGCCATCAAGCAACAAGGTGCTGCGCGACTCAAGCCACAAAAAATTCGGAAGATTCAGGAACAGAACACAGGCAGCAAAAAACGCTGTAGAAGCCTGAGTCTTTTGCCTTTTAAAAAACATCCACATGCGCGCAGCCGGTGATTTTCAAAATTGATAGCCTCTTGCGCTTGCCACACAAGCGCGAGAGGCTGATTTGATCCTTAAAACGAATCCAGCGCGACAAAGCCCACGGGCTGGGCAGATTGCGCGTCGATTAGCACCGTCCAGGCGGATTTGCGCGATAGCAGGGGCAAGGTGCGCAGTGCGTGCAGAGGGCGGCCAGTGCGAGCCACGGCGCGGGCGATGGCGTCGGCGTGGCTGGGAAAGCGCTCTTGGAGCTGCGCGGCGGGGCGCGACTCTTGCAATATCTGATCGCGGGCGGCTTCGTAGGGCTGCCACAGACGGGGCTGGGCGGCTTGAGAGATGCCGCCAGTGGCCAGCATGACGGACTCGATGGCTTCATTGCCTTGCAGTGACCGCAGCGACAGCAACGTGGGGCCGTACAAGGGCAGCTGCTGTAAACCGGCCGGGGCTTTGGAGAGCATTTCAGGCTCAATGTCCACGGCATGCACCACGGCCATGCGGTGGTACTCAAACACCAAATGCACGGGCCGGGCGACAAACACCGTCCACAACCCATAGGCCAGAGCGGCCACCTGCAACAAGCCAATCACCGTGAAGTCCATCATCAGATGGCGACGCGTTTTGGCAGGATTGAAAATCACCAGCGTGATCAGCGGCCCCAGCACCACATCGACGACCACCACCAAGGCAAACAGCTCACGCCCGCCCGACAGCTCGCGGTAGGGGTAGGGATACCACCAACCAAAGACTAGCAGCGCCGCCAGTGTGGCAACGCTCAGGCTGATGGCAAGGTGAATGGCGCTGGCACGCAGGCGATATTTCAAGGGTTGCATGATTTTTAGTGGAATAGGGTATTTATTCAATGGCCATCAATCGCCGTTCAAATATCAAAAATCCCAATAAAAAAGCCCCTATAAATAGGGGCCTTTTTAACCAAAATTGGTATTAAGCAGCTTTGCACGAACCAGGCAGGTACTTCAAAGGCATGCCGGCAGCAGCTGTTGGACCACAGCGCCATTCAGCAATTGTTTTACCACCATCTGTTGCGCCAGCAAGCTTGGCAGGTGCAGAACCAACACCAATGTATGGAATCATCTGGATAGAGCTCGCACCTGTCGTATCACCCTTCAGGTTAGTTGCATTGCCAACTACTGTGATGACACCGTTTAGATCAACAGCCAATGAGGTAACCATTTTGGTTTGGTTTCCTTTGGTGGACGAAATCTCGCATGCCCCAGGCAATACTGCAGTGACGTCAATCACGTTGGAATTGGACACAGTATCTGTCACAGAAGTACGGCACGAAGATGCCGCCAAAATAAGCTCTGACACACGACCGCGCACGGTGTAATCCTGGTAAGCGGGCAGGGCCACGGCAGCCAAAATACCGATGATCGCCACAACGATCATCAGTTCGATCAGGGTAAAGCCCTTTTGCATAGAACGCTTCATAAAGTTCTCCTCGGAGTCAATTGCGAATGAAAACCTGCAGAAGGATTCTTCAGGTTCGCAGCAATAGCAGCAGCATCCGTGCCAGCCCACTGGATGCAACAAGGCGTATCGTTTTACTTACAAAGCCCCTTGCAGAGATGCGGTTGCTGTAACAACCTTCAGCAAATTTGCGCCAATTCATGACATTTGTGTCACGCCGAATTGTCACTGCCTGTTGCGCGGGTTGCGGTTTTTGACAGGCTGCCGCAAAAAATGAACCAAATCAGGCTCTGTTCCTTTTGGAGCGGGCGCTAGCAGCTATCAAATTTGAATATTTTCGCCACGCAAACCGACACCGCAGCCCTGCATGGCATCCCTACAATCTGCCCATGCCCCCAGACCACGACGCCTCGTACAAGCTGTTGTTCTCCTCGCCCGAGCTGGTGCGTGATCTGGTGCTGGGCTTCATCCCTGATGCGTGGCTGCACAGCCTGGACTACCGCACGCTGGAGAAAATGCCCGGCAGCTACGTCACCGACGACCTGCGCCACCGCGCCGATGATGTGGTCTGGCGCGTCAAGGTCGGGCCGGAGTGGGTGTATCTCTACATCCTGATTGAATTCCAAAGCAAGGTTGACCCCTGGATGGCCGTGCGCATGATGAGCTACGTCGGGCTGCTGTACCAAGACCTCATCAAGGCCAAACAGGTATTGCCGCAGCGCAAACTGCCGCCGGTGCTGCCCATCGTGCTGTACAACGGTGACGCGCCCTGGACGGCGGCCACCAACATCGCCGAGCTGATTCCCAAGGTGCCGGGGTTGGTATCGCAGTTTCTGCCCAGCCTGCAGTACCTGCTGATTGCGGAGAACCAGTACACCGAAAGCGGTTTGGCCACCATGCAAAACTTGGTGGCTGCCATGATGCGCTTGCAGCGCCCGCCCCAGCAGACTGCAGTGTTGGAGGTGATTGATCTGCTGCACGGCTGGCTGGCCGACAACCCCGAGCTGATGCGCATTTTTGCCATCTGGATACGCGCCGTGCTGCTACGGCAAAGCAAACATGATTTGGCACTGCCCAAAGTGCAAGACTTGAAGGAGCTGAAAATGACACTGGCCACGCGGTTTGAAGAATGGGCGCAGGAAGCTGAGCAAAAAGGCTTACAAAAAGGCTTACAAAAAGGCTTACAAAAAGGCTTACAAAAGGGGTTGGAAAAAGGCATGCAAAAAGGCCAAAGGGATGGTGAGGCCAGGATATTGCAGCGCCTGCTGGTGGCCCGCTTTGGGCCTTTGTCATCGTCGATCCTCGCACAGCTGGAGCACGCCAGCACAGAGCAAATTGAAGCCTGGGTAGATCGGGCCATCACCGCGCGCAGTTTGCATGACATTTTTGATGCCATCTGAGCGCTAGACGGCACTGAGCGACCCGCTATTCGCTCAGCTGGATTCGTATCCATTCAGGATTTCTGGGTCGGCTTCAAGTCTGCACAAACAGCATCTCGGTGCCTGCCAGTTCCAGCAGATCGCCGTTGTGCAGGGGGACGGGCTCTTGGCCGATGTGGACGCCGTTGTGCGTCGGGGTGTCGGGGCCTTCGACGTGGGTGAGCACGTAGCCATGGTGGCGCCGGGTGATAGCGGCCACGGCCACGCCGGGTTTGCCGATGGTGGTGACGACTTTGTTCAACGCCACTTCGCGCCCAGCGGCAGCGCCCGAAAGCACGCGGATGCTGGCGGCCGTGCCAGGCTGCGCTGCTGTGGCGGCGTAGGGCGCGGCTGCCGGGGGGCGCGCGCGCGGTGGCAGCGGCGGGGGCACCATGCCGGGCTTGACGATCATGGTTTTTTCGTAGTCTTCGGCTTCGGCCTCGTTGAGGAAGCGGATTTTGTATTTGCCCACTTCAATGGTGTCGCCGCCGTGC
>NZ_JAQUAL010000147.1:0-8321 GCF_028687295.1 Simplicispira sp. | reverse complement strand
GGTACTGGTGCGCATCCTCAATGGCGCGCTGTTCGAGCTGGCCCAGATCACGCAACAGCGCGCTGGCCTGGCACTGCTGGAGCCCAGCACACAGACCCAGGGTTTCATGACCCAGGCGGTGCTGGCCTTGAGCGATGCACAGATTTACCCTGCACCTCTGGTCTTTGCACTCCAAGACTTCACACAGGTACAAGCCAGCGTGTTTCAGGTGGCGCGTGCGCCGGGCAAAAACATTGTTTACCTGGGGTGTGCCTTGCTCATTCTGGGCGTGTTTGCCATGCTCTATATCCGCGAGCGCCGCGTCTGGGTCTGGTTGGCGCCGCAGGGCGGGCGCACCCACGCCACCATGGCGCTGTCGAGCAATCGCAAGACGTTTGATGGCGACCGCGAATTTGCCCAGCTCACCGACAAACTCATAGGGGCACGCCCCGCAGGAGCAACTGAATGAACACGGCTACCACCACCACGACCACGTTGACTTTGAACGAGAGTTTTCTGTCACGGCGCAACTGGTTCGACTGGCTTTTTGCTGCCTTGGTGTTGGGCGGCGGGCTGTTTGCCTTGCAGCGCTACGCCGCGTTCATGGATGGCTATGAAAAAGGTATTTTGTTGGGCTCCATTCCGGCCACTATCTGGCTGGGCTGGTTCTGGCGACCACTGCGGGCGCTGATGCTGGTGGCAGCCGGGTGTGCCTTGCTGGCCATCAGCCTCTACGACGACGGCAGTGCAGGCAGCCTGGCCCGTGCCGACACGGTGTTCTGGCTCAAGTATTTCCTGTCCAGCCAATCGGCCATTTTGTGGATGAGCATGTTGTTCTTCATGAGCACGGCCTTCTACTGGATCAGCATGTTTGCGCGTGGCGAGGGGGCCACCATGTCGCTGATCGCTTCGCGCCTGGCCTGGGTGGCCGTGGCCATGGCGCTGATTGGTACGCTGGTGCGCTGGTATGAGAGCTACCTGGTCGGCGCCGATGTGGGCCACATCCCGGTCAGCAACCTCTACGAAGTGTTCGTCATGTTCTGCTGGATGACGGCGCTGTTTTACCTGTACTACGAAGAGCAGTACCGTACCCGCGCTCTGGGCAGCTTTGTCATGCTGGTGGTCAGTGCGGCGGTGGGCTTTTTGCTCTGGTACACCGTGGTGCGTGAAGCCCATGAAATCCAGCCTTTGGTGCCCGCCCTGAAAAGCTGGTGGATGAAGCTGCATGTGCCTGCCAACTTCATTGGCTATGGTACTTTTGCCCTGGCGGCCATGGTGGCCTTTGCCTACCTGATCAAGCAGTCCGCTGGTGAAACGCGCTGGTACAAACTGGCGCCGCTGTGGCTGCTGGGTGTGGTGCTGTGCTTTGAGCCGGTGGTGTTTCGGCCCGTTGCGGGCGCCAATGGCGGCAGTTACTGGATGGTGTACTTTGGCATTTCGGCGCTGATCGTCGGCGCCATTTTGTTCGGACGCCAGCGCATTGCCGCCAAGCTCCCCGCGCTGGAGTTGCTGGACGATGTCATGTACAAGTCGATTGCCGTCGGCTTTGCCTTTTTCACCATCGCCACCGTGCTGGGGGCCTTGTGGGCTGCCGAGGCCTGGGGCGGCTACTGGAGCTGGGATCCCAAAGAAACCTGGGCGCTGATTGTGTGGCTCAACTACGCTGCCTGGCTGCACATGCGCCTGATGAAAGGCCTGCGCGGTACCGTGTCAGCCTGGTGGGCGCTGGTGGGGCTGGCGGTGACGACGTTTGCCTTCTTGGGCGTCAACATGTTCCTGTCTGGTCTGCACAGTTACGGAACCTTGTAATCGCCAGGTGAGTCCTTCCCGGGGCGCTGAACGCTGGCGCCACCCCTTGAGGCCATTCAGGAATTCACCATGCACCTTCTCTCATCGCGCAACGGGTTCCAGCACCCTGTTCCCAGCGACATCACGCCGCTTTCGGTATACCAAGACCGGCGAACCCTGTTGCGTGCCATGGCCGGTGGTGTCGCTGGCGCTGCCCTGGCCAGCTGGGCCCAGCGTGATGCGCTGGCGCAGGCTGCCAGGCCAGGCAAACATGCGCCGCTGCCGGGTGTGCCGTCTGCTGTGCCGGGCGCCACGACAGTCGAGAAACTGACCAGCTACCAAGACGCCAGCAGCTACAACAATTTCTATGAGTTTGGCACTGACAAGGCCGACCCGGCGCGCAACGCCCATACGCTCAAGACCACGCCCTGGACGGTGGCCATTGAAGGGTTGGTGAAAAAACCGGGTCAATACGGCATCGAAGACCTGCTCAAGCTCAGTGCCCAGGAAGAGCGCATTTACCGTCTGCGCTGTGTCGAAGGCTGGTCGATGGTCATTCCGTGGGTGGGGTACTCGCTGGCAGAACTGATCAAGCGCGTGGAGCCGCTGGGCAGCGCCAAATACGTCGAGTTTGTCACGCTGGCCGACAAAAAAACCATGCCTTTTGTCGGTTCGCGCGTGCTGGATTGGCCTTACACCGAAGGCTTGCGCATGGACGAGGCCATGCACCCACTGACGCTGCTGGCCTTTGGCATGTACGGAGAGGTGCTCCCCAACCAGAACGGTGCCCCCGTGCGCCTCGTGGTGCCCTGGAAGTACGGCTTCAAGAGCGCCAAGAGCATTGTCAAAATCCGCTTCACCGACCAGGAGCCCGGCACCGCCTGGAACAAGGCGGCGCGCAACGAATACGGCTTTTATTCCAACGTCAACCCCAATGTCGATCATCCCCGCTGGAGCCAGGCCAGCGAGCGGCGCATTGGGGAAGGTGGTCTGTTTGCGAAAAAGCGCAAAACTTTGATGTTCAATGGCTACGAGGCCCAGGTAGGCCAGCTCTACGCAGGCATGGACTTGAAAAAGTTTTATTGACCGTGGCAGGCCTTGCACGCGCTGTCAGGTGCCAGCAGTTGGCAAAAGGGTGCTGATGGACGTTCAAAAAATGCTGCTCCACCGCGCAGCCAAGCCGCTGCTGTTTGCGTTGTCGCTGGTGCCGTTGGCCTGGTTGGTCTACGCCGCTGTCACCGACCAACTGGGCGCCAACCCCGCTGAAGCACTGATCCGTGACCTGGGCGATTGGACGCTGCGCTTTTTGTGCCTAGTGCTGGCCGTGACGCCGCTGCGCATTGCCACCGGTACCCCCGCGCTGGCTCGGTTCCGGCGCATGCTGGGGTTGTTTGTTTTTTTCTACGGCGTCTTGCACCTGCTGGCTTACGCCTGGTTCGACATGGGGCTGGATGTGGGCGAGATCGTGCACGACATTGCCAAACGGCCGTTCATCCTGGTGGGCACGCTGGCGCTGCTCCTGCTGGCGGTGCTGGCGGCCACGTCGCCCCACCGTGCCATACGCTGGTTGGGTGCGGCGCGTTGGCGGGCACTGCACAGGTCGGTGTACGTCGTAGCGGTGCTGGGGATCCTGCATTTCTTCTGGATGCGCGCGGGAAAAAACGACTTTGCCGAGGTGCTGTGGTATGGCGCCTTGTTGGCCGGTTTGCTCGGCTGGCGCATACGCCATGGGTGGCGCCAGCGCCATAAAAAATACCACCCAATGCCCTGATTGTTCCAGAGCAATGGATGGAATTTGCTATTTAATTGATAGCTGCTGGCGCCCTTCCAGAAAGCCTTTGGGGCCTTTTTCTCTAAATCAGGCAGTGACAGGCCGCAGTGTGGGGCGTGCCTTGCCCACTACCGGGTCAATGGTGGCGCTGGGCAGTTGGTAGGCGCGGTCATCAAACAGGTCGATACCGCAGGTCAAGCCCTCGATCCAGTTGATGAAGTCGCTGATGGCCTGCGCGCCCATGATGGGAGCGCCATGCTGGGGCACGATCATGGAGATATCGAGCTGGCGGGCCATTTGCGCCCACAGGCGCATGATCTTGTTTGAGACCATATAGCGCTTGTGAAAGCCTTCCATCAGCGGGATGTGGGCTTTGAAATCAGTGACCGGCTTGGCAGCCTGGGCGCCGCTCATCATGGAGACCCCCAAGTCCCCAGTGAACAGGATGCGGCTCACCGGGTCATAAAACTGGAAGTTGCCCTCCGAGTGCATGAAGTGCGCTGGCAGCAGCCACAGTTCGTGGCGCCCCAGCGGCAGGCGGCCACCACCATCGGGCACGCCAATCACCCGGTTCTCGGTTTTGCCGGTTTTGGTGAAGTGGGGCACAAAGCGTTCCCACATGCGCGAAATCACTAGCAGCGCCTTGGTGCTGGAGAGCCAGCGGTCCAGCGATGCAATGATGTCGGGGTCGGCGTGCGAGGCGAGAAGGTACGAGAGCTTTTGGGGCGGAAAGTGCTTCAGCATGCCCATGTACAGCTCGTTGTAAGCCAAGTTGCCACCGGGGTCGATGATGGCGCCCGTGTCGTCATCGACGATCAGGAACTGGTTGGCCTGCACCGCCTGCCCATCTTCTTCGACGAGGTCGGTGAACATATAGCAGGCATGATTTTTGTCGCGATAGAGTTCAATGGGCATGGATGGTTGCGATGCAGTAAAGCACGGACTCTGATGGGGCCTCGATGGGGCGGTTAATGAATGTCAAGGCGATGACGGATGTCAAAGCGGTGCGGCGGGCAAGAGTTTTTCACCGCGGAAGGTGTCGGCTGCGGTTTCGCGCTCGCGGATCAGGTGCGCGTTGTGGCCGCTCACCAGCACTTCGGCAGCGCGCCCACGGGTGTTGTAGTTACTGGACATGGACATGCAGTATGCGCCAGCTGACAGCACCGCCAAGTGGTCACCTTCATGCACGGCCAGGGTGCGATCACGTCCCAGCCAATCACCGCTCTCGCACACGGGGCCTACCACGTCGTACACCTGGGGAGTCTCCGCACGTGCTTGCAGCGGCACGATGCCGTGAAAGGCCTGGTACATGGCGGGGCGGGGCAGGTCGTTCATGGCGGCATCGACGATGCAGAAGTTTTTTTCTTCGCCTGGCTTGAGGTAGAGCACCTGGGTCACACACAGGCCGGCGTTGCCCACCAGCGACCGGCCAGGCTCGATCAGGAACTGGCGGTCTCCAAAGCCACGGGCGTCCATCTTGGCCAGTAACTGGTGCCACAGATCATCGGCAGCAGGCGGGGTGTCGCCGTTGTAGTTGATGCCCAGTCCGCCACCAAAGTCAATGTGGTGGATGGCAATGCCAGCGGCTTCGATGGCTTCGATCAGATCCAGCACGCGATCGGCAGCGTCCAGGTAGGGCGTGGCCTCGGTGATTTGCGAGCCGATGTGGCAGTCAATGCCCGTCACGCGGATGCCTGGCAGCGCAGCAGCGCGCTGGTAGGTGGCCAGGGCGCGCTCATGTGCCACCCCGAATTTGTTGCCCTTGAGACCGGTGGAAATGTACGGGTGGGTCTTGGGATCGACGTTGGGGTTGACGCGGATGCTGATGGGCGCCTGTGTGCCCATGGCCACTGCCACATCATTGAGCACTTCGAGCTCGGCTTCGCTTTCGACGTTGAAGCACAAGATGCCAGCTTGCAGGGCTTGCTGCATTTCAGCGCGGGTTTTTCCCACCCCGGAAAAGATCACCTTGCCCGCATCACCGCCAGCGGCCAGTACACGTTCGAGTTCGCCGCCAGACACGATGTCAAAACCGCAGCCTTGCCGGGCAAAAAATTGCAGCAATGCCAGGGAGGAGTTCGCCTTCATGGCGTAGCAGATCTGCACCTGGCGGCCCGCAAAACCGCGCTGGTAGGCGGCCAGCGCCGACTGCATGGACGCTTGCGAGTAAACGAAGAGGGGCGTGCCGTGGGCCTGCGCCAACGCACTGACCGGAAGGTCTTCAATGAACAAATCCTGGCCACGGTAGGCAATATGGGGATGACCGGGCAATGCAGTGTGCGTCATGGGAAAGAAAGGTGTAGCAGGGGGAAGGAGAAGGAGGCAGCTTGCAGAGTGAATCACTGCGGCCGGGTCGGTGGCTGCGCTGGCGCGGTGGCGGTGCCCTTGGGGGGCGATGCATCGTTGGGTAAATAAAGCGGGCCGCGTTGGCCGCAGGCACACAAGGCTGCCACGCTGGCAACAAGGGCAATACCCCTGACTAGAATTTGGGACGCTTTCAACATATGCAAATTGTAATGACCGACCTCGAATTCCTCGCCTGCGCTGAACGGCTGCTACTGGCCGTCGAACAAAACTGTGACCGCATCAATGACTCCACCGATGCGGATGTAGACAACCAGCGTACTGGTGGCATGGTCACATTGACGTTTCGCAATGGCAGCCAGATCATCATCAACCAGCAAAAGCCGTTGCATGAAATCTGGATGGCAGCCAAATCCGGCGGATATCACTACCGCTTTGATGGTGCCCAGTGGCAATGCACCAAGGGCAGCGGTGAGTTTTTTGAGCACCTCAGCCGCGATGCCTCTGCCCAGTCGGGCATGGCACTGCGGTTTACGGAGTGAGTCACGGTTCAGTTGCGGAAAAGATCCAGAATCCGTTTGCGTTCTTCAGTGACCGGCGCGTCATCTGGTGTGGTGGTCGTTGCAGTGTTGGGATTGGTGCTGGAGCGATTTTCCAGTCCTAAGCTGGAAACGCCTGCGTTGCGCGCATATTCTTCATAGAACCATTCGCCGCCCACGTTCACCACGCCTGGGGGCACAGTGGGTTCCATCACAGGGATTCCCTTCAATGCCCGCTCCATGAAAGAAATCCAGACGGGCAGGCTCAGTCCCCCCCCCGTTTCCCGGCTACCAAGATTGCGCGGTGTGTCGTAACCAATCCAGGTCACGGCGGTCAGAGAGGGTTGAAATCCAGCAAACCAGGCGTCCACGGAGTCGTTGGTGGTGCCGGTTTTGCCGTACAGGTCAGGGCGTTTGAGGGTCGATTGGGCGCGTGCAGCAGTGCCCGACCGCGTCACCTCTTGCAGCAGGCTGTCCATCACAAACGCATTGCGGGCATCAATCGCACGCTCTTGCTCCTCCAGCACCGGCGGACGCGTTTCCGAAATGACCCGGCCTTTGTGGTCAGTGACCTTGGCGATCAACCAAGGGTTCACGCGGTAGCCACCGTTCGCGAATACAGAATATCCCACGGCCATCTGCATGGGAGTGACCGATCCAGCCCCCAAAGCCATTGTGAGATAGGCCGGATGTTTTTCTGCATCAAACCCAAACCGCGAGACCCATGCCTGGCCATTTTTGGGACCTACGGCTTGCAATATGCGAATCGAAACCATGTTTTTGGACCGTGCCAAGCCCGTACGCATGGTCATGGGGCCGTCGTACTTGCCATCGTAGTTCTTGGGCTCCCAGGGTTGGCCGCCGGTAACGCCCGCATCAAAGAAAAGAGGCCCATCGTTGATGACTGTCGCTGGCGTAAAGCCTTTTTCCAGGGCTGCTGAATAGATGAATGGCTTGAAACTGGAGCCCGGTTGGCGCCAAGCTTGGGTAGCGTGGTTGAACTTGTTTTTATCGAAATCGAAACCACCCACCAGTGCCTTGATGGCACCACTGCGGGGGTCGATGGCCACCAACGCACCCTCCACTTCGGGCAACTGCGTGATCTCCCAGGTATTTTTAGGTGTTTTGGTGATGCGGATCACCGCGCCAGGGCGCAGCTTGATATTGGGGGGGGCTTTGTCGCTCAGACCGGATTGGGCAGGCTTGAGACCCTCGCCCGTGATCTCGATGTTGTCGCCATTCTGGCGTGCAGCGACGATTTTGCGCGGGCTGGCTTCCAGCACCATCGCCGACATCACGTCGCCGTTGTCTGGATGGTCTGCCAAGGTGTCATCGATCACATCCTCGCGCTCTTGCGCTGAAGTGGGGAGATTGACAAATTTCTCTGGCCCCCGGTAGTGCTGTCTGCGCTCGTAGTCCATGATGCCGCGGCGCAGTGCGCGGTATGCGGCTTCCTGGTCGCCTGCGCTGAGTGTGGTGTAGACGTTCAGTCCGCGCGTGTAGGCCTCGTTGCCGTATTGCGCAAAAATCAGTTGCCGGGTCATTTCAGCCACGTACTCTGCATGCACGCGGGTGTTGTCCGGCCCGGTACGGATTTGCAGTTCTTCCGTGCGCGCAGCTGCCGCTTGTTCGCTGGTGATAAAGCCGCTTTCTTCCATGCGGTCAATGATGTGCAGCTGGCGTACCCGTGCCCGCTTGGGATTGCTGATGGGGTTGTACGCGGATGGCGCTTTTGGCAGGCCAGCCAGCATGGCGGCCTCAGCCACCGAGACCTGTTTCAAAGGTTTGCCAAAGTAAGCCTCGGAGGCGGCTGCAAAACCATAAGCACGGTTGCCCAAATAAATCTGATTCATGTAAATCTCAAGAATCTGATCTTTGGTCAGCAAATGCTCTAGTTTGAATGTTAGTAATATTTCGTAAATTTTTCTCGTAAATGTTTT
>NZ_JAQUAL010000146.1:0-8559 GCF_028687295.1 Simplicispira sp. | reverse complement strand
AATGGCACGCGCTGCTATAGTTTTTGGGCCGCGCGCTTGACCAAAGTGCGCGGCCTGTTCTTTTTGGCCACTTCTATTCGGAGAGATATTCATGGATCGTCGTTCACTCATCAAACACGCGGGCATCGCGGGCGTGCTGGCTGCCGGAGTTGCTCCCGCAGCGCACGCGCAAACGGCGGTTCGCTGGCGCCTGGCATCGAGTTTTCCGAAGTCGCTGGACACCATTTTTGGCAGCGCTGAAACCTTCGCCAAAACGGTCAAGGCCCTGTCGGGTGGCAAGTTTGAAGTCTCGGTGCACGCTGCTGGTGAACTGATGCCCGCCTTTGGCGTGGTGGACGGCCTGCAAAACGGCACCGTCGAGATGGCGCAAACGGCCTCTTACTACTTCACCGGCAAGGACTCCATTTTTGCCTTTGGCTGCGCCGTGCCCTTTGGCCTGACCGCCCGCCAGATGGACGCCTGGATGGAGCACGGCAATGGCCGCAAGCTCATGGACGAGTTCTACGCCCAGTACAACATCAAGAGCCGCAGCGCAGGCAACACCGGCACGCAAATGGGCGGCTGGTACCGCAAAGAGATCAAGACCGTGGCCGACCTCAAGGGCCTGAAGATGCGCCTGGGCGGCGGCCTGTTCGGTGAAGCCATGCAAAAGCTGGGCGTGGTGGCACAGAACATGCCCGTCGGTGAGGTGTACCAGGCGCTGGAAAAAGGCACCCTGGACGCTGTTGAGTTTGTCGGCCCCTACGATGACCAGAAGCTGGGCTTCAACAAGGTGGCTCCTTACTACTACTACCCCGGCTGGTGGGAAGGCGGCGCCGAGCTGGAGTTCTTCATCAACACCAAGGCCTACGCGGCACTGACGCCCGAGTTCCAGGCCATCGTGGACGCTGCCACCACCGTTGCGGCGCGCGACATGACGGCCAAATACGATGCCCTCAACCCCATCGCCTTGAAAAAGCTGGTGGGCGACAAGACCAAGCTCAAGGCCTTCCCCAAAGACTTCATGGATGCGGGCTACAAGGCCTCGATGGAGGTGTTTGCCGAGCATGAGGCCAAGTCGCCCATGTTCAAGAAGATTCACCAGGACATGCGCGCCTTCCAGCGCGACCAGCTGCTGTGGGAGCGCTTCTCGGAGTTCCGCTACAACAGCTACATGACCGGCGTGAAGCTGTAACCATCCCCCTGACCTGGTGTGGCCATTGCATGAACCGCATTGACCCCACCTGGCACCAGCGCCCCCGCACTGCCTATGCACGGCAGTGCGGGGGCGCTTTTTTTGTGTTTTTCAAAAAATAAGGAGACAACCATGGACCGTCGTTCATTGATCAAAAAAGCCGGCATCGCCGGGGTGCTGGCCGCGGGTGCGGCCCCTGCCGTACATGCGCAGACTGCGGTGCGCTGGCGCCTGGCATCGAGTTTTCCGCGTTCGCTGGACACCATTTACGGCGCAGCAGACGTGTTTGCCAAGGCCGTCAAGGACATGTCGGGCGGCAAGTTTGAAATCTCGGTACACGCTGCCGGGGAGCTGATGCCCGCCTTTGGCGTGGTCGATGGGGTGCAAAACGGCACGGTGGAGATGACGCACACGGCGCCGTATTACTTCTTCGGCAAGAACGAGGCGTTTGCCATTGGCGGCGCGATTCCGTTTGGCATGAACTCGCGCCAGCTCACCGCCTGGATCATCGATGGCAACGGCGGCAAGCTGATGCGCGAGTTCTATGCCAAATACAACATCATCAATTTTGTGGGTGGCAACACGGGGGCGCAAATGGGCGGCTGGTTCCGCAAGGAAATCAAGTCGCCTGCCGACATCAAGGGCCTGAAGTTCCGCATTGGCGGCTTTGCGGGCAAAGTGATCGAGCGCATGGGCGGCGTGCCGCAAAACATTCCGGGCGGCGAGATCTACCAGGCCCTGGAAAAAGGCACCATCGACGCTGCCGAGTGGATCGGCCCGTATGACGACCAGAAGCTGGGCTTCAACAAAGTGGCGCCGTTTTACTACTACCCCGGCTGGTGGGAAGGCAGCCTGAACCTGGAGTTCTACATCAACGACAAAGCTTTCAACGCCCTGCCCAGCGAGTACAAGGCCATCGTGCAGGCCGCTGCCCACGAGGCGCATGTGGTTACCCAGGGCCGCTACGACGCGCGCAACCCCGGCGCCCTCAAGCAGCTGGTGGGCGCCAAGACCAAGGTGCTGGCTTTTCCGCCCACCGTCATGGATGCGTCGTTCAAGACCACCATGGAGCTGTACGCCCAGCTCAACGCGAGCAACCCCGACTGGAAGAAGATTTACGCCGACTACCGCAACTTCCAGCGCGATCAGGTGCTGTGGTTCCGCTTTGCCGAGTCGAGCTTTGACAACTTCATGCAGCGCCAGAAGCTGTAATCCATCCGTTTTTTAACGCCAAAAGCCGCTTGAAGCCTTGCGCTGCAAGCGGCTTTAGCTATGGTTTTTGCGTCAGTCGCGCGTGGCGCGGCGCTGCACGCCGGCAACGTAGGCCTCGCCATCGGGGGGGCGGCCTGCGCGCTGGCTCTCCCAGAGCATCTGGCCCAGGCAGTCCATGGCGGCGTGGTGGGCGTCGTGCAGCGAGTCGAGGCGCTTGGCCAGCAGCTCTACGGCCTGGCGTATGCCCCGGGGCTGGTCGATGCTGCACTGCTCGCTGATGGACAGGTGCATGGACAGGTGCAAAAACGGGTTGGCCTGCTCGGGCGTGTCGTCGTAGTTGCGGGCCACGGCGGCATCGGCGTCGGCCAGGTCGGCGTGGTACTCGGGGTGCTCGGCAATCCACAGGCTGGCCAGGGTTTCGATGGCTTCCATGGGAGCGCCGCTTGCGGCTTTGGCGTGTGCGGCGCAGAAAAAACGCCGCACATCGGCTTGGGAGGGATTGAACATGGCGCCAGAGCGTACCTCAGATGCGCCAGGCGGGCAGCTCCCAGTTGCGCCACACGGCCAGCGCGCGCAGGCCCGCCGTGACGGCCACGCAGGCCAGCACCGGCAGCCATTCGGGGGCAGCCACTTGGCGCAGCGCCAAGTCCACCCAGCCACCGGCAAAGGCACACAGCGCGTAGGGCCGGTGGTCACGGAAAGCCTGCGGGATTTCGTTGCACACCACGTCGCGCAGCACGCCGCCAAAGACGCCGGTGGTCACGCCCATCATCACGGCCACCAGCGCGGGCATGCCCAGGGCGCTGGCCAGGTCGGTGCCCACGGCGGCAAACAGGCCCAGGCCGATGGTGTCGGGCCACTGCATGGCGCGCTCGGTGGGCTGGATGTGGTGCTGGCGCATGAACACCATGGCCGCCAGCGACAGCGCCAGAATGCCCCAGACAAATTCAACGTGCCGCACCCAGAAAAAGGGGCGCTGGTCCAGCAGCACATCGCGCAGCGTGCCGCCGCCAAACGCGGCCAGAAAACCCACCACGCACACGCCCACCACATCCAGCCGCTTGCGCGCCGCCATGATGACCCCCGAGAGGGCAAAAGCCGCAGTGGCAATGAACTCCAGCACCAGCCGCAGCGTATCGATCAGGGGGGGACTCAAAATTTCCATGGCGCGATGGTAGCGTGTTGGTAGTTGCTATTGATTTAAGAGCTGCTAGCGCCCATCCACAGGGCGCTAGCAGCCAATTTGATCCCAAGAATACGCCGCCTCAGGCGCGGCGCGTGCCCAGCATCTGCGAGATGGTGTGCGCCGCTTGCAAGAGCGCGGGCAGCATGGTCTGCTGCATCACCTCGGCGCTGGTGCGGTTGGCCTGGCCGCTGATGTTCATGGCCGCTACGGTCTGCCCGGCGCGGTTGGTCAGCGGTGCGGCCATGGAGATCAAGCCCTCTTCCAGTTCCTGGTTGACCAGGCTCCAGCCCTGCTGGCGCACCTGGCGGATGCGCTCGATCAGCGTGGGCACGTCGGTCACGGTCAGGCCGGTGTGCTGCACGCGCGGGCAGGCGTGCAGGCGCCGCTCCAGCTCGGCATCGGGCAGGGTGGCCAGCAGCACGCGCCCCGACGAGGTACACGAGGCCGGCAGCCGCGAGCCCACCCCCAGGTTGGTGCGCATGATTTTGTGCGTGGGCACGCGCAGCACATACACGATGTCGGTGCCATCGAGCACCGAGGCCGAGCACGACTCGCGCACCTGCTCCACCAGCCCTTCCATCACTGGCTCGGCCAAGTCCCAGATGGGCATGGATGACAGGTAGGCAAAGCCCAGGTCAAGGATGCGCGGCGTCAGCCGGAACCACTTGCCGTCGCTCTCCACATAGCCCAGCGTTTGCAGCGTCAGCAGGATGCGCCGGGCGCCCGCGCGCGTCAGGCCCGTGCGGCTGGCCACTTCACTCAAGGTTTGCTCGGGCGCGGTGGCGCTGAACGAGCGGATCACCTCCAGCCCGCGCGCAAAAGATTGCACGTAGCTGTCACCGGGTTTGGGCGCGCTGGACTCAGGGGCCAAGGGCAGGGCGGGGGGCAAGGCGGAATGTAGGGTCATGGCAGACAGTGTTTATAATTCTGTTAGCGAACATTTGTTCATTATGAGAACAAAATGCGCTCGAATTTGAACTTTCCAACGGAAAATTTGCATGATCAACAAGATCTCGGACTCGGTAGCGCAGGCGCTGGCGGGGGTAAAAGACGGTGCCACGGTGTTGATTGGCGGCTTTGGCACGGCGGGCATTCCCGATGTGCTGATTGACGGCCTGCTGGAGCAGGGCGCGCGCGATCTGACGGTGGTCAACAACAACGCGGGCAATGCCGACTATGGCGTGGCCGCGCTGCTCAAGGCCGGGCGGGTGCGCAAGGTGATTTGCAGCTTTCCGCGCCAGGTCGATAGCTACGTGTTTGACGACCTGTACCGCAGCGGCAAGCTCGAACTGGAGCTGGTGCCCCAGGGCAACCTGGCCGAGCGCATCCGCGCAGCGGGCGCGGGCATTGGCGCTTTTTTCTGCCCCACGGCCTACGGCACCGAGCTGGCTGCGGGCAAAGAAACGCGCGACATCAACGGCAAGCAGTACGTGCTGGAGTACCCCATTTACGGCGACGTGGCCCTGATCAAGGCCGAGCAGGGCGACCGCTGGGGCAACCTCACCTACCGCAAGGCGGCGCGCAACTTTGGCCCGGTGATGGCCACCGCCGCCAAGACCACCGTGGCCACCGTCCACGAGGTGGTGGAGCTGGGCGCACTGGACCCCGAGGCCATCGTCACCCCCGGCATCTACGTCAGCCATGTGGTCAAGATCGACCACGTGGCCACGCAGGCCGGTGGCTTCAAGAAATAAGTATGAAATTGGCCTCTGGCGCACAAGGAGTAAGCGTGAGCAGCTATCAAAAACGTAGTAAAGAAGCACTGGCACAACGGGTGGCGCAAGACATCCACGACGGCGCTTACGTCAACCTGGGCATCGGCATGCCGACCCTGGTGGCCAACCACATCCCCGCTGGCCGCGAAGTGATTTTGCAAAGCGAAAACGGCATTCTGGGCATGGGCCCCGCGCCCGCTGCGGGCCAGGAAGATTACGACCTGACCAACGCCGGCAAGCAGCCCGTGACGCTGCTGCCCGGCGGTGCGTATTTTCACCATGCCGACAGCTTTGCCATGATGCGCGGCGGCCACCTCGATATTTGCGTGCTGGGCGCGTTCCAGGTCTCCAGCACGGGCGACCTGGCCAACTGGAGCACGGGCGAGCCCGGCGCCATTCCCGCCGTGGGCGGCGCCATGGACTTGGCCATCGGCGCCAAGCAAACCTGGGTGATGATGGATTTGCTGACCAAACAGGGCGCCAGCAAAGTGGTGGCGCAGTGCAGCTACCCGCTCACCGGCATTGGCTGTGTACGGCGCATTTACACCGAGCTGTGTACGCTGGAATGCACGCCCCAGGGCCTGAAGCTCATCGACACGGTGGACGGCCTCTCGCACGCCGCGCTGGAGCAGCTGGTGGGCCTGCCCATCGCCGCTGCCTGACACCGCCGCTGGCACTGCACCCGCTGCATCCGCACCCGCACCCCGTTTTTTACCGCCCACTTTTCACACCTCCCCCGGAGACAAACCCATGAACCAGGCTTTCATCTGCGACGCTATCCGCACTCCTTTTGGTCGCTACGGCGGCGCGCTGTCTGGCGTGCGCACCGACGACCTGGGCGCCATCCCCCTCAAAGCGCTGATGGCGCGCAACCCCGGCGTGGACTGGGCCGCCGTGGCCGATGTGCTGTATGGCTGCGCCAACCAGGCCGGTGAAGACAACCGCAACGTGGCCCACATGTCCAGCCTGCTGGCCGGTTTGCCCATCGACGTGCCCGGCGCCACCATCAACCGCCTGTGCGGCTCGGGCCTGGACGCCGTGGGCACGGCAGCGCGCGCCATCAAGGCGGGCGAAGCCGGTTTGATGATCGCCGGTGGCGTCGAGAGCATGAGCCGCGCGCCCTTCGTCATGCCCAAGGCCGAGAGCGCCTTCAGCCGCAACAACGCCGTGTACGACACCACGATTGGCTGGCGCTTTGTCAATCAGCTGATGAAGGCGCAGTACGGCGTCGATTCCATGCCCGAAACGGCAGAAAACGTGGCCACCGACTTTGGCATCGAGCGCGAGGCGCAAGACCGCATGGCCATGAACAGCCAGCTGCGCGCCGTCGCTGCCATCGAAGCGGGCCACCTGGCCCGCGAAATCTGCCCCGTCACCATCCCGCAAAAGAAGGGCGATGCCATCGTCGTGGACACCGACGAGCACCCCCGCAAAACCAGCCTGGAAGCATTGGCCAAGTTGAAGGGCGTGGTGCGCCCCGACGGCACCGTGACCGCCGGCAACGCCTCGGGCGTGAACGACGGCGCCTGCGCCCTGCTGCTGGCCAATGAAGCGCGCGCCGCCCAATACGGCCTCACCCCCCGCGCCCGCGTGGTGGGCATGGCCACTGCCGGTGTGGCACCGCGCATCATGGGCTTTGGCCCCACGCCCGCCACGCTCAAGGTGCTGGCGCAAACCGGCATCACGCTGGAGCAGCTGGACGTGATCGAGCTGAACGAAGCCTTTGCCGCGCAGGGCCTGGCCGTGCTGCGCGCCCTGGGCCTGCAAGACGACGATGCGCGCGTCAACGCCTGGGGCGGTGCCATTGCCCTGGGCCACCCGCTGGGCGCCAGCGGCGCGCGCCTGGTGACCACGGCGGTCAACCGCCTGCACGCCACCGGCGGCCGCTACGCCCTGTGCACCATGTGCATTGGCGTGGGCCAAGGCATTGCCGTGATTCTGGAACGCGTGTAAACACCGCTCCACCCCCCCACTTCATTCAGGACTACAGGAAACACCATGACCCATTTCACCCGCACCACCCGCCGCGCTGCCATTGGCGCCATCGCCCTGGCCGCTGCCACGCTGTCGCTGGGCGCTGCTGCGCAGGCCTACCCGACCAAGCCCATCACCATCGTCGTGCCGTTCTCGGCGGGCGGCACCACCGACATCCTGGCGCGCCTGGTGGGCCAGTACCTCACCACCGAGCTGGGCCAGCCCGTGGTGGTGGACAACAAGGCAGGCGCAGGCGGCAACATCGGTGGCGCCCTGGCAGCCAAGGCACCGGCAGATGGCTACACCCTGTTCATGGGCACGGTGGGCACGCACGCCATCAACGCCGCCCTGTACAAGAAGATGCCGTTTGACCACGTCAAAGACTTTGCCCCGCTCTCGCGCGTGGCCAACGTGCCCAACCTGCTGGTGGCCCATCCCTCGCAGCCGTTCAAGACCGTGCCCGAGATGATTGCCTACGCCAAGGCCAACCCCGGCAAGATCAACTTTGGCTCGCCCGGCAACGGCGCCTCGCCCCACCTGTCGGGCGAGCTGTTCAAGTCCATGGCCAAGGTCGAGCTGACGCACATCCCCTACAAGGGCAGCGCCCCCGCCGTCTCTGACCTGCTGGGCAACCAGATCGCCATCATGTTTGACAACATGCCCTCGGTGATTCCGCATGTGCGCTCGGGCAAGCTGCGCGCCATTGCCATCAGCACCGCCAAGCGCTCGCCCGAGCTGCCCGATGTGCCCACCATCGCTGAAGCGGGTGTGCCCGGCTACGAGGCCGTGTCGTGGTTTGGCCTGTTTGCCCCGGCGGCCACGCCCAAGCCGGTGCTGGACAAGCTCAGCACCGCGCTGTCCAAGGTGCTGGCCAACCCCGAAGTGCAAAAGAAGATCAGCGCCCAGGGCGGCGAAACCGTGAACGAGACACCGGCGCAGTTTGCCGCCTTCATCCGCAGCGAAACCACCAAGTGGGGCAAGGTGGTGAAAGAGTCTGGCGCCACGGTGGATTGATTTTTTCTGCTGCATAAACAATAGCTGCTTGCGCCCATCCACCGGGCGCTGGCGGCTATTTTCTTATGTGATTGGCGCTGGCGCCTTGCCCGCCGCAGCGGGGTGCCGCAAGCCGCTTTAAGATTTCGCCCTTTGTTTGGGAGCCTGGTTGTCATGGACTTACACCTTTGGCTGGCGTATGTGGCCGCCGCTTTTTTGATTGCCGTCTCGCCCGGCTCGGGCGCGGTGCTGAGCATGAGCCACGGCCTGGCCTACGGTGTGCGCAAGGCCAGCGCCACCATCGG
>NZ_JAQUAL010000145.1:0-8584 GCF_028687295.1 Simplicispira sp. | reverse complement strand
AGCCGCTGGCCGGCCTGACGGTGGTGATTACCGGCACGCTGCCCACCCTGGGACGTGATGAGGCCAAAGACCTGCTCGAAGCCGCAGGCGCCAAAGTGGCCGGTTCGGTCAGCAAAAAAACCAGCTATGTGGTGGCTGGCGCCGAGGCGGGCAGCAAGCTGGCCAAAGCGCTGGAGCTGGGCGTGCCCGTGCTGGACGAAGCCGGTATGCAGGCCCTGTTGGCCACACCCTGAGGGCCAGGGCTGCGGTGGTGAATACTATTGATTTGATAGCTGGTCGCGCTTGCTGCGTAAGGGTTTGAAGGCTTTTTTGTTAAAAATTGCCGCGCTGCTGCGCTGGCCACCCACGCGCCGCACGGTGCTGTGGGCGCTGGCCATGCCGCCTGCGCTGTTGTTGCTGTACACGCTGGTCTTGATTCCGTTCACGCCCGCCATCAGCGACATCCGCAAGGCCAAGACCGAGCAGCCTGCGCAGGTGCTCTCCAGCGACGGCAAACTGCTGGCGCAGTACCAGTGGGCGCACCGCGAATGGGTGCCCCTGGGCCGCATGGCGACCCCCGTCAGCGCGGCGCTGATCGCCACCGAAGACCACCGCTTCTACCAACATTGGGGCATGGACTGGCGGCGCACGGCAGGCGCCGCGCTGGCCACTTTCGGCGGCGAGCGCCAGGGCGGCTCCACGCTCACGCAGCAGCTGGCACGCAACCTGTTCCCCGAAGAAATTGGCCGTGCGCCCACGCTCACGCGCAAGCTCAAGGAGGCCATCACCGCCTTCAAGATCGAGCTGCTCTACACCAAAGACGAGATTCTGGAGACGTACCTGAACACGGTGCCGTTTCTCTACAACGCCCACGGCATCGAGATGGCGGCGCGCACGTATTTCGACACCTCTGCCGACAAGCTCACGGTGCTGCAAAGCGCCACGCTGATCGGCATGCTCAAGGGCACCAGCTACTACAACCCGGTGCTCAACCCCGAGCGCGCGCTGCAACGGCGCAACACGGTGCTGGCGCAGATGGTCAAGCGCGGCAAACTGGCGCCCGAGCAGTTTGAAGCCCTGAAAAAACGCCCGCTGCGCATCAACTTCGAGCGCCAGGCTGAGCCCCAGGGCCCGGCACCGCACTTTGCCCAGCAGCTGCGCAAATGGCTGATCGCCTGGGCCGATGACCAGGGCTACAACCTCTATGCCGATGGGCTGGTGGTGCGCACCACCATTGATTCGCGCCTGCAAGCCTGGGCCAACCAGGCGGTGGCGCGCCAGGGGCGCCAGTTGCAAAACGTGGCCGATGCGGCCTGGTCGCAGCGCGGTGCTTGGGGCACGGGCAACGCGCTGGTGCAAACGCTGGTGCGCGAGTCGCCCGAGTACCGCGCCGCCGTGGCCAAAGGCCAGACGCCCGAGGAGGCGGCCAAAGCGCTGTGGGCAGATGCCGCCTTCATGCGCGCACTGCGCCAGAACAAGACGCGCGTGCAGGCCGGCTTTGTGGCGCTGGAGCCTGCCACGGGCCAGATCCGCGCCTGGGTGGGCAGCCGCGATTTTGCGCAGGATGCTTTCGACCACGTACAGCAGGCGCGCCGCCAGCCGGGCTCGACCTTCAAGCCGTTTGTCTATGGCGCTGCCTTTGCCCAGGGCTGGAAACCCACCGACACGCTGGTAGATGAGGCCGTGGAAATCAACCTCCCCGGTGGCGAAGTCTGGCGCCCCAGCGACGCCAGCGCGCCCACGGGCCGCGCCATGGGGCTGCGCGAGGCGCTGGTGTATTCCAAAAACACCATCACCGCCCAGTTGGTGCAAAAGGTGGGCGTGGGCGAAGTGGCGCAACTGGCCCGTGCTATGGGCGTGCGCGACAGCAAGCTAGAACTGGTGCCCTCGCTGGCGCTGGGCACCAGCCCGGTCACGCTCAAAGAGATGGTGTCGGCCTACGGCACCATTGCCAACGCGGGCGCTTACCGGCCCCCGGTGTGGGTGACCCGCATTGAAGACCGCCAGGGCAGGGTGTTGCAAGAGTTTGCCCCCGTGGCCGCGCAGCAGGTGCTGCCGGTGCAGGCGGCGCAAACCCTGCGCGATGCCCTGCGCGGTGTGGTGGACCAGGGCACGGGCCGGGGCATCCGCACGCGATTTGGCATCCGCGCCGATGTGGCGGGCAAAACCGGCACCACGCAGGACAACGCCGATGGCTGGTTCATCCTCATGCACCCGCAGCTGGTGGGCGGGGCGTGGGTGGGCTTCAACGACAGCCGCATCACGCTGCGCAGCGACCACTGGGGGCAGGGGGCGCAGAGCGCGCTGCCCATCGTGGGTGATTTTTTCCAGCAGGCGCTGCGCAGCAAGGCGCTGGACGCGCGCGTGCGTTTTGTGGATGCGCAAGAGCGCGATTTCTTTGGCCCGCTGCGCGAGCGTCTGCGCGGCTGGTGGCAGGCGCTGCTGGCGCTGGTTCCCGCGCCATCCGCACCGCCGCCACCGCGCCCGGTGCCCGCACCGTTGCCCATGCCGCCAGAGTTGCCATTGCCGTCGCCCCCAGAGGCGCCGCCCCAGCCCCCGGCAGAAATCACCGAGTCAGCCGAGCTGCTGCCCCTGCCCAGCAGCACGCCATCGGCAGCGCCGGTGTTGCCCGGCGTGGTGGTGCCAGCGCAGGATTGGCCTCGGCCCGCAGTGCGCCCCGGTGTGGTGGTGGCGCCCGAGGACTGGCAAGGCCCTGCCGATCGCTCGCCATCGCCGTAGCCGGTGCGGCCCCTGTCGCAGGGGCTGTGGTGCGGTCGGTGCTTACGCGGCCAGCCGGTGGGCTGGCGTGGTGTCGGCTACGCCAGCGGCGGCATCGTCCGGTAGCGCGCGGGCGGCTGCCTCTGCGGGGCGGCGCAGTATGGACATGAGTTTTTCCACATCCAGGCACTGCACCAGCACCTGGCCCTGGTTGGCTTTGATCAGGCGGTGAACCAGCTGGCCGCTGTAGTGCCCCAGCGCCGGGGCCTGCATGATGCGGTGGCTGGCAAAGGTGGTCACGCCGTGCAGCTCGTTGACCAGCAGGCCGATGCGTCGCCCGTCGTGTTCCAGCACGATGACCTGGCTGTGGGGCGTGATCTGCGAGGGCGTGCCGCGCAGCAGGTGGCCCAGATCAAACACCCAGACATAGCCGGTGATGTTGCCCTGCGCCTTGCGCGCCAGGGCACCCACGCAGTAGGGCAGCCGCCCCGCCGACACGGTGGCGATGGCGCTGGCGGGCAGGGCCTCCAGAACGCCCTGGGTGTCCAGCGCAAACAGCCCGGTATCGACGAAAAAGGTGGCCATTTCCTGGCTGTCGGGGGCTGGGGGATCTGATACCAGCACCGTGCGCTGGCGGTGTGCGGCATCCATGGCGCTGCTTTGCACAGCGCCGAACGATTCAAACGACAGCGCCAGCACGTCGTGGCGGTAGCCGTCACTGACCTTGAATTCGCGGTAGCCGTTGGACGCCGAGCAGCCCACGATGCAGTAGTGCGCGTCGTGCACCATGGCACGCGCCAGGCTGGCGCCTGCGGGCAGGGCCTGCATATCGGGGGGGAGTTCCAGGTGCTGGCCTACGGGGCGGGCGGGGTCGGTGCTGGCCAGAATCTCTCCGTGGCGGTCAACAAACACTGCCACCGTGTTCAGTTTTCCTGCCACGGCGCCATGCAGCATGGCGGCAAATTCCCCACTGGCATTGAACACCACGCCAATGCCCCCCAGCACGCTGCCATCGTTGTCGGGGGCGCGGATGGCGGCGTGGTACACGCAGGTGCTCTTGCCATCGTCCAGCGGCGAAGGGCCCCAGGGCGTGACGTGGTAGGACTGCGTGCTGGGCAGGGCGAGCACGGCGGCCAGCGTGGCTGGCTCCACCCAGGTGCCCAGTACGCTGCTGCCGTCCTGGCAGGTGGGGCGGCTGGCGGCCACGATGCAGCCCTGGCGGTCATACACCACCAGGCGGGTGTACACGGTGTAGAGGCTGTTGATGTGCTCCAGCATCTGGCAGGCTGCGGCAGCACCCTGCACGCCATCGGCCAGCAGGGTGCGCAGGACGCTGGCCTGGGCCCACCAGCGGCAGTCGTTGGCGCGCTCGTACAGGTTGCGGTCAAGCAAGTCCACCAGCAGCTGGGTCAGAAACTCGCTGTCGCGCATGCTGGAGCTGAGCACCGTGTCGTACAAATCGCGGATGGATTGGTCAAACACCTCGTTGGTGCGCGCGCCTGTCTCCCCAATCTGCTCCAGCACCGCCTTGAGCTTTTGCGCCCCGCCCGATGGCCCGGCGCTCATGACCTGGCCGTTCCAGACCACGCGGCGGATGGTGTCTGCCGCGCGGACGATGTCGTACAGCGGCGGGCAAAAGCGGTGGGCATGCGCCAGCAGGCCCTGGGCAATGGCGGGTTCGAGCTGGTCGATGGCGCGGTTGGCCTGGGCCAGAAATGCCAGCTCTATCGGCACCATGACCTGGCCGCGCCAGCCGGGCGGGCCGGGGTAGTCCTGGTAGCCCTGCGCCACCACGGTTTGCGTCAAATAGGTGCGTCCGCCGTGCAGCAGCAGGGGCGATGCACCATGTTGGTTCACTGGCACCCGCGCACCCACGGCCACCCACAGCGGATCGGCGCTGGCAATGACGCGGTTGTCCGCATCCAGCAGCAGGGCGATGTTGCGCTGGTCTTCGTTTTGCCGGGAGTGGAAGATGCCTTGCATCTCCTCCTGAAAGGCAAAACTCAGGCACAGCACGCCCACGGGCTCGCCGGTGCGCGGGTGCAGCATGCGGTGCGAGTAGATGAGGGCATGGGGCTTGCCCGGGCGCAGGTCGGTGGCGCGGAACGTCTCCACATAGCCCTGGCTTTGCAGCGTTTGCGCCAGCAGGGGATCGCGGCTGCCCTCTACGGGGGAGTTTTCGTCGGTTTGCGCCAGCACGTTGCCCTGCAAATCCAGCAGCAGGATGTCGTCATAGACGGTGTATTTGCTGCGGTATTCGCGCAGGCGCGCCAGCACCGGGCGGGCGTTGTCGGTGCCCGCCACAAAGCGGCACAGCTCCTGGTCGGTGGCCAGAAAGCCTACATCGGCGGTGCGCTCGTAGAGGTTGCGCACCACGATGTCGATCACATGGCGGGCGTGGGTGCCGATTTCCGCCATCACCTTGCCCATTGATTCCTGCACCAAAGAGGTGACCAGATCGCCCTCCAGCCGTTGAAAGCCTTCGCGCGTGGCCGCCACCATGGGCAGGATGCTGTGCGCTTCCTGCGGGCAATTCATCTTGGCAGAGGCCTCAATCAGGCGCCACATCAGGTTCAACTCGCGCAGCGCACCCTCACAGCGCGCCACATTGCGCATGAAAGGCATGAGGGTATCGGTGTGGGCTAGGGCATTCGATGGCATGGACGGCTTTCTTGGTAAAGCGCGCAGGCTGGCTTGCGCACACTGCTGCAATGCAAGAGCCGCGCCAGCCCTTGGTGCGTCCTGCTGGCGCAAGCCATCGCAGCCATGTTTCAAGAAAAAAGGGGATTAGACGTTACCAAGCGGGCGCTGGCAGCTCCTTTTTTAATAGCTTAAGTGGCCACCAAAGAGACTTTGAAAGTAACTTACATTTTTTTAAGGAATTAAAAAAACAGATGAGAAACGTCAACAAGAAGAGGGGTTGGCCGGGCAAAGTGTGCCCGGTGCCTATTCATTAGGCAATATCAATGCAATGGATGCCAAACGCACCATTGCGGCGGTCTGAAAAATAGCGCTCCAGCGTTTCCTTGACGGTGCGAAAAGCCAATTCGTCCCAAGGAATTTCTTCTTCTGCAAACAGGCGTGCCTCCAGCGTTTCAAAGCCTGGGTTGAATTGGTCGCTGAGCAGCGTGGCGCGGTAAAAAAGATGCACCTGGCCCACGCGCGGTACGTTCAGCAGGCTGAACAACGGCCCCATCTCGAACTGCGCGCCGGCTTCCTCATCGGTTTCACGGGCAGCGCCCTGGGCGGTGGTTTCATCCAGCTCCATGAAACCTGCGGGCAGTGTCCACTTGCCCCAGCGCGGCTCGATGTTGCGCTTGCACAGCAGCACCCGATCGCCCAGCACAGGCACGGTGCCCACCACGTTGAGCGGATTTTCGTAATGCACGGTGCGGCACGCCGGACAGACGGCGCGCTGGCGGGTGTCGCCATCGTCGGGCAGGCGGTACACCACGGCGCTGCCACAGGCGCGGCAGTGTTGGATCGGGCTGCGGTAAGTCATGCAGTAATTTTGGGTCAAATAAGGCTTCAGGGCACGCGGGGCATGCGCTATCAGCTATTAAAAAAGAAGCGAAAATAGAGCCAAAGGCACACCACACAGCCCCTGTGGGCCAGCCAGTGCTGCGTGCGGGGGCCTACGGTATTTTCAGTGGCGCCAGAGCGAAGCTGGCAGTGTGCCATGGCCGATACACTGGCGCTGCACCTTTGGCCACCCGGGCCGATGGGGCGCCTGGCCCCATTTTGTTTCTTTGCCGATACCACCATGCAGCACACCAATTTGCCCGCAGCGCAGGCCCCCCACGCCGACTGGCTGCGCCCGCAGTGGCCTGCCCCGGCCCATGTCCATGCACTGTGTACCACGCGCGCAGGCGGTGTCAGTGCCGCCCCCTACAACAGCCTCAACCTGGGCGACCACGTGGGCGATGCCCCCGCAGCCGTGCAAGCCAACCGGGCAGTGCTGCAAGCGGCGCTGGCCCACACCACGCCCGGTGCCCAGGCCGTATTTTTGCAACAGGTGCATGGCACGCAGGTGGCGCAGTTGCGCGCCGATCTGCCCGACGGCACCTGCGCCGATGCCTGCACCAGCGCCCGTGCGGGGCAGGTCTGCACCATCATGGTGGCCGATTGCCTGCCCGTGCTGCTCACCGACCGCCAGGGCCACGCCGTGGCCGCAGCCCACGCGGGCTGGCGGGGATTGGCCGGCACCGGAGGGGAGGGCGTGCTGGAATCGGTTTTCAAAGATTTTTCGACTCTGGCCCTTGCGGTGTGGGCGCAAGCAGCTATCAAAAAAGAAGCGGATCAGCCCACAGCCGTGGATGCTGCCAGCATCGCCGCCGACACCCTGGCCTGGCTGGGGCCGTGCATTGGGCCGCAGGCGTTTGAGGTGGGCTCTGAAGTGCGCGCCGCGTTTTGTGAGCACGACAACGCGGCGGCGCAGCATTTTCAGGCGCGGGGCGCGGGCAAATACAACGCCGATCTGGCCGGGCTGGCCCGCCAGCGTCTGCACGCCCTGGGCATCACCCAGGTATATGGCAACGACAGCAGTGCGCCCTGGTGTACGGTGGGCAACGCGTCACGGTTCTTTTCGCACCGGCGCGACGGCGCCACCCTGGGCGCCAGCGGGCGCATGGCTGCCTGCATCTGGCTGGGCTGAGGGCGATGAAGGCTCTGGTAGCGCTGCTGCGGCTTCCGCTTCCGCGCGCTCGGCCATGGCACGGGCGTGGATGGCGCGCTTGCGGGCCGGTGTGCCCATGATGTACACCACGATGGACAACGGCAGCAGCCCATACAGCACAAACGTAACAATTGCCCCGAGCACTGAGCCGGTGCTGCTCGTAGCCTCTGCCACAGACATCATGATGGTGACATAAAGCCAAGCGATAACGACCAGGTACATCAGCGTTCCAAGTAAGTAAAAGAGGGGGATTGGGGCGTTACCATAGCTGTGCGGTCAGCAACCATCGGGGCGAAAGTCGCTACGGGTGAGCCAGCCGCAATTCTCAGGAGGCAACATGGATTCTGAATCACCCTGGGCACAGAACGCCCAGCAATTTCAGCAGATTTTTGGAGACAAGATTTCGCAGGTCTTGCAATCCTTGCAGCAAATGGGGGCAGGCGGTGCAGGAGCCCCTGGCGCCGCAGCAGCACCCTTGCAAATACCCGCCGAGAAGCTGCAACAAGTGCAGCAACAGTACCTTGAAGAGGCCAAAGCGCTGTGGAACCAGAGCCTGCAAGCCTCTACCCTGGCGGCCTCTGACAAACGCTTCAGTGGCGACGGCTGGCAGAGCAACCCGGTTGCGGCCTTTTCGGCGGCCACGTATTTGCTCAACGCCCGCACGCTGATGGAGCTGGCCGAGTCGGTGCAAGCCGATGAAAAAACCCGCAACCGCGTGCGTTTTGGTGTCGAACAATGGCTGGCGGCCATGGCGCCCAGCAATTACTTGGCTTTCAATGCCGAGGCACAGAAAAAAGCCATCGAAACCAAAGGTGAGAGCATTGCCAAAGGCTTGAAAAACCTGGTGAACGACCTGCGCCAGGGCCATGTCTCCATGACCGACGAGAGCCTGTTCGAGGTGGGCCGCAACGTCGCCACCACCGAAGGCGCCGTGGTTTTTGAAAACGACATCTTTCAGCTCATCGAGTACAAGCCCCTGACGGGCAAAGTCTATGAGCGGCCTTTCCTGCTGGTGCCGCCGTGCATCAACAAGTTCTACATCCTGGACTTGCAGCCCGAGAACTCGCTGGTGCGCTATGCCGTGGCACAAGGCCACCGCACCTTTGTGGTGAGCTGGCGCAACCCCGATGCCGAAATGGCCCAGAAAACCTGGGACGACTACGTCGAAGACGGCGTGATCGAAGCCATCAGCGTGGTGCAGCAAGTCACCGG
>NZ_JAQUAL010000013.1:0-38826 GCF_028687295.1 Simplicispira sp. | reverse complement strand
TTCACCGTCACGCCGCCGCTGACGGTGCGCTGCAACACCGCATCGCGTGTGGCCTCATTGCGGCCAAACCAATACAGCGCCAGGGGCCGTGGCCCGGCGTTGACATGGGCAATGGCCTCATCCAGGCGCTCATAGGTCAGCACCGGCAAGATGGGGCCAAAAATCTCCTCCTGCATCAGCGCCATGGCCGGTGTGGCGCCCCACACCAGCACCGGCGCCATCTGGCGGCTGGTGCCACCATCGAGCACTGCCGTACCCTGCGCAGCACCCGCGCCAGGCGCGGGATCCATGCTTTGCACCTGCGCACCTTGCGCCTGCGCCTGCTGCAACAGCCCTTGCAAACGCGCCAGGTGGCGCTGGCTGAGGATGGCGGCGTAATCCGGGTTGCCGGTGATCTGCGGAAACAACCGCGCCACGGCGGCGCGGTAGGCCTGGGCAAACTCGGCCTTGTGGGCACGTGGCAACAGCACGTAATCGGGGGCAATGCAGGTCTGGCCCGCGTTGAGCAGCTTGCCGTGCGCAATCTTCAGCGCCGCATCTTGCAAATCGCAGTCGGCGTCGATGATGCAGGGTGACTTGCCTCCCAGCTCCAGCGTGGTCGGCGTGAGGTTGGCAGCGGCGGCCTGCGCCACTTTGCGCCCGACAGCGGTGGAGCCGGTAAACACCAAATGGTCAAAAGGCAGGGCGGCAAAGTCGGCGGCCAGGGCCGCGTCGCCTTGCACGACGGCAAACTCATCCGGAGCAAAAAACTGCGCCACCAGCATGGCCAGTTGGGCCGAGGTGTGCGGCGTCAGTTCGCTGGGTTTGAGCAGCACGCGGTTGCCCGCTGCCAGGGCCGTGATGGCCGGAGCCAGGGCCAATTGCACCGGGTAGTTCCACGGCGCAATCACGCCCACCACGCCCAGCGGCTGGCGCTCTGTGCGGGCCTGCGCAGGCTGCAAAAACAAGGGCGTGGACACTTTCTGCGGCTTCATCCAGCGCGGCAGGTGGCGCAGTGTGTGTGACAGCAGGGCGCGCAGCACGAACAAATCGGCCACTTCGGTCAGGCGCGGCGAGCGCACACCAAAATCGGCCTGCACCGCAGCAGCCAGCGCAGGGGCATGCCCGTCCAGCAGCTTGCGCACGCGCCACAGGCGCTCACGGCGCAGCAGCAGGGGCACTTCAACCTGCGCACGGCTGGCCCGGTGCTGGGCATCAAACAGGGCGCGCAAAGGGGTAGCAGTCATGCAACCCATGATAGGGGGCACACCTGCCGCTACCCGTAGGACAAGCGGTCTAAACGCGCGGCTCGCCCGGCTCGCGCGGCTGCACGTCGGTCACGTCGTCTGCGCCGGGCAGCACACCCATGCGCTTGCCGGGCGCTGCGGCGCCAGGGGCCTCATCGGCACCGGTGTGGGTGGCCGTCCAGCGGGTGCGCGTGCGCACCACCGTGCTCCAGCCAGTGCGCGGGTCCACGCGCATGGCCCAGGGGGCGATGGGCTGGCCCGTGAGCCGCGCCCACAAAAAGCGCAGCCCCCAGACCAGCGCCAGCACCAGCGAGAGCACCAGCAAACCGACAAACAGCACCAGCCCCGCCAGCAGCAGCACGCCCCGAACCAACCAGCGGATCAGGCCCGCGACAAAATCGTTCAAGCTATTTCCTTCAAGCAAAAATAGCCGCCAACGCTTGCCAGGCAAGCGCGAGCAGCTATCTATTTTGATAACCAGACCCTGGCCTTCATCAAGCAGGCTGGGCCGCACTGAAGTGGAAAACGCCCGGCTCCAGCACCGGATCGACCTCCACCGCAATCGTGCTCTTGGGGGCAAAACGCCCTTCCAGCAGCAGTTTGGACAACGGGTTCTCAATGCGCTGCTGGATGGCGCGCTTGAGCGGGCGCGCGCCAAACACCGGATCAAACCCCACCTTGGCCAGCTCGGCCAGCGCCGTGTCGGACACGCGCAGCGCCAAGTCCATCTTGGCCAGGCGCCCTTCCAGCAGCTTGAGCTGGATGCGCGCAATCGACTCAATGTGCTTGGCATCCAGCGCGTGGAACACCACCGTCTCGTCGATGCGGTTCAAGAACTCGGGGCGGAAGTGGTTTTTCAGCTCGCCCCACACCGCATCCTTGATGTCCTCGCTGTCCTGGCCCACCATGGCCTGGATCAGGTGCGAGCCGATGTTGCTGGTCATCACGATCACGGTGTTCTTGAAGTCCACGGTGCGGCCTTGGCCGTCCGTGAGGCGGCCATCGTCCAGCACCTGCAAGAGCACGTTGAACACGTCCGGATGGGCTTTTTCTACCTCGTCCAGCAGCAGCACCGAATACGGCTTGCGGCGCACGGCCTCGGTGAGATACCCGCCCTCCTCGTAGCCCACGTAGCCGGGCGGCGCACCGATCAGGCGGGCCACGCTGTGCTTTTCCATGAACTCGCTCATGTCGATGCGCACCAGATGCTCTTCGCTGTCAAACAAAAAGCCCGCCAGCGCCTTGCACAGCTCGGTCTTGCCCACGCCCGTGGGGCCGAGGAACAAAAAGCTGCCCGTGGGCCGGTTCGGGTCAGACAGCCCCGAGCGCGAGCGGCGAATCGCGTTGGCCACGGCGGCAATCGCCTCGTTCTGGCCGACCACGCGCTGGTGCAGTTTGTCCTCCATCACCAGCAGCTTGTCTTTTTCGCCCTGCATCATCTTGGCCACGGGAATGCCGGTGGCACGGCTGACCACCTCGGCGATTTCTTCGGCGCCCACCTGGGTGCGCAGCAGGCGCGGTGCAGGGGCCTGGCCGTCTTTGCCCGCCTCTTTGGCCTGCGCCTCGCTGAGCTTGCGCTCCAGCTCGGGCAGCTTGCCGTATTGCAGCTCGGCCACGCGGTTGAAGTCGCCCTTGCGCGTCAGCTCCTCGATCTGGAAGCGCAGCTTGTCGATTTCCTCACGGATCTGGGCCGAGCCCTGGGCCTGGGCTTTTTCCAGCTTCCAGATTTCATCCAGGTCGGCAATCTCTTTTTGCAGCTTGGCGATTTCTTCGTCGATGAGTTCAAAGCGCTTTTGCGATGCCTCGTCCTTTTCCTTGCGCACGGCTTCGCGCTCGATCTGCAACTGAATCAGGCGGCGGTCGAGCTTGTCCATCACCTCGGGCTTGGAGTCCATCTCGATCTTGATCTTGCTGGCGGCCTCGTCGATCAGGTCGATGGCCTTGTCGGGCAGGAAGCGGTCGGTGATGTAGCGCTGGCTCAGTTCAGCCGCAGCGACGATGGCCGGGTCGGTGATCTCGACGTTGTGGTGTTTTTCGTAGCGCTCTTTGAGGCCGCGCAGGATGGCGATGGTGGCCTCCACGGTGGGCTCGCCGACCAGGATTTTCTGGAAGCGCCGCTCCAGCGCCGCGTCTTTTTCGATGTATTTGCGGTACTCGTCCAGCGTGGTGGCGCCCACGCAGTGCAGCTCGCCCCGGGCCAGCGCGGGTTTGAGCATGTTGCCCGCATCCATCGCGCCCTCGGCCTTGCCCGCGCCCACCATGGTGTGCAGCTCGTCGATGAAGACGATGGTCTGGCCCTCGTCCTGCGACAGCTCTTTGAGCACGGTTTTCAGGCGCTCTTCAAACTCGCCCCGGAACTTGGCCCCGGCCAGCAGCGCGGCCATGTCCAGGGAGAGCACACGCTTGCCCTTGAGCGACTCGGGCACCTCGCCCGCCACGATGCGCTGGGCCAGTCCTTCGACGATGGCGGTCTTGCCCACGCCGGGCTCGCCAATCAGCACTGGGTTGTTTTTGGTGCGCCGTTGCAGCACCTGGATGGCGCGGCGGATTTCATCGTCGCGGCCAATCACCGGGTCGAGCTTGCCCGCGCGGGCGCGCTCGGTCAGGTCGATGCAGTATTTCTTCAACGCCTCGCGCTGGCCTTCGCCCTCGGCGCTGTCCATCTTGGCGCCGCCGCGCACGGCATCAATGGCCGCTTCCAGGCTTTTGCGCGTCAGGCCGTTTTCTTTGGCCACGCGGGCGCCATCGCCCTTGCTGTCGGTCAGTGCCAGCAAGAACAGTTCGCTGGCGATGAAGTTGTCGCCGCGCTTGATGGCTTCTTTTTCGGTGGCTTGCAACACGCGGCCCAGCTCGGGGCCGCCTTGCACCTGCTCCTGGCCTTGCACCTGGGGCAGGCGCTTGACGGCAATTTCGGCGTCTTTGAGCAGCCCGGCCACGTTGGCCCCGGCGCGCTCGAGCAGCGCGCGCGGGCCGTCGTCCTGGCGCAGCAAGGCCACCAGCACGTGGACGGGTTCGATGTAAGCGTGGTCATTGCCCAGCGCCAGCGATTGCGCGTCGGCCAGGGCTTCCTGAAACTTGGTGGTGAGTTTGTCGAGTCGCATGGGTGTTCCTCCGAATGCCTGGGCAGTTGGGGCATGCCCACGCGGTTTTCAAGGCAAGGGCGCGGGCCGATTGCACAGCGCGCTCCCCCAGCGCCATCTTGACACGCTATTTTTTTAATAGCTGTAGGCGCACATCCCGCAAGGCTTGGAGCCGTTTTTGGCTTGAAACTGAAGCCCGCAGCGCCGCTTTCAGGCGTTGCGTGCGGCAATGCCCCAGCGCGCCAGCGCGGCGTCGTCGCTGACGCGCGCATCCACCCACTGCGCCCCCTGGGCGGTTTGCTCTTTCTTCCAGAACGGGGCCTGGGTTTTGAGGTAGTCCATCAAAAACTCGCAGGCTTGAAAGCTCTCGCCCCGGTGCGCGCTGCTCACCGCCACCAGCACGATTTGCTCCAGCGGCGCCAGCAGGCCCACGCGGTGGATGATGCGCGCGCCCAAGATGTCAAAGCGCTGCCGGGCCGCATCGACCATGGCGGCGATGGCTTTTTCGGTCATGCCGGGGTAGTGCTCCAGCTCCAGCGAGGCCACCGCCGCGTCGGGCGCGGGCGCGCTGGTGCCGTGGCGGTCGCGCACGGTGCCGACAAAGCAGCACACCGCCCCCACGCGCGGGTCTTGCGCGCGCAGCGCCGCCAGCTCGGCAGACACATCAAAATCTGCCGTCTGGATGGCGATGTGGACAGGAAACGGGGCGTCGTGGGTCATGGCGGATAGCAATGGCAGGTGGCAAAAAGCAGCGGCCCATGCAGGGCGTGGCGGTGCTGGTGGATAAAGGGCGCACACCGCCGCTCACGGCGAGCGGTGCAGGCGCGGGGCGGCCAGCAGCGCCAGTTCTTCATCGACCACCTTGTCGAGCTGTTTTTGCGCGGGCGTGGCGGGCAGCGCCGCCAGCAAGCCCTGCAAGCGCGCCAGGTCGCCCACCGTGGGCGCCACCTTGATCTGCGCTACGGCAGCGCCCACATTGCCCGATTTGACCAGGGCAAACACTTTGGCTGCCCATTCACTTTTTGCACGTGCCATAAAGGCCTTTCTGTAGAGTTGGCGGGAATGCCGCTAGCATGGCCCGCACTGTAACGCTGCCCTGCACACTATGGCCACCACCACCATCACCACCGAGCACTACCTGCTCTACCCCTCACCGCGCAACGCGCAGAACGTGGTGTTTGCACACCAGCTGTTCCTGCCCTACCCCTACGCCCTGATCCACCTGCCCGACTTTGACCTGAGCGGCCCGTGCAGCCTGTTTGCCGCCTGCCGCACAACCGACCAGAAAATGGGCCAACTGGTGACATTTGAACTGGCGCAAGACCAGGCCCGCTTTGAGCGCCTGTTCACGCCCGACTGAGCGCACGGCCACGCCAGCGCCAGCACCCCAACTGCACCAACCCCACCGCCACCGCGTTTTTTGCCATGGACAACGACAACCAAATCCTGCCGCCGCCGTCTTTCATCGCCCTGTACAGCGACGCGCGCGGCCGCCTGCGCGAAAGCCCGGACGTGGTGCGCGCACGCTACGAGCTGTGCGAAGACCTGGCCACGCACCTGGTCGAACAGGCGCAAACGCTCTACCACGTGCAGGCGCCCTCGGAGTTCGAGGTGCTGCGCCGCATCCACACCGGCCTGTGCAGCGCCGAGTCGGGCCTGGCAAGCGGCGAGGCCACCTGGATCGTCACCCGGCTGGCCGAGTTGCTGGTGTGGCAGTGCCCAGAGCTGCCCACCCCATCGCCCGCGCCCTGACCAGCACGCACCGCCAGCATTCAAAAATGAGAGCTGCTAGCGCGTACCCCTGCTGGCTTTGGCGGTGTTTTGAGGCTGAAACTGTGGATTGGCGCGCGCTGGCAGCTATCTTTTTGGATAGCCAGTGCGGAACTACCCGCCCGTGACCGGAGGAAAAAAGGCCACTTCGGCGCCATCGGTGAGCAGCGCGGTCTCGTCGCTGAGCACCTGGTTGAGCGCCATGCGCACGGCCCGGCCACGCGCCAGGCTGCTGGCGTAGGGGCCGCCGCGTGCAATCAGCGCATCGCGCAGCGCGCCCAGCGTGGTGGCGGTGGTGGGCACGGCCTCGCTGCCCTGGCCCACGGCCTCGCGGATGGAGGCAAAGTAGCGCACGGTGATGGTGTTCATGGCCAGGCCACTCCCCAAAAAACAGCCTGCGCCTGCACGGCGCAGAACACACAGTTGCCAGCCATCACGACAGCAGCTGTGCAAACGGGATAAAGCGCACCGTATCGCCGGGCGCGATGGTCTGGCCAGCGGGGTTGTCCACCACGCCATCGCCCCAGACGGCGGAAGTGAGCACGCCCGAGCTTTGGTTGGCAAACCCATCCAGCCCGCCCTGGGCGTTGTAGCGCACGCGCAAGAATTCGCGGCGTTTATCGGCCTTGGGCTGCGTGAAATCAGCGCGAACAGCTACCGCTTTAGGAGCAACATCCTGCACCCCTTGCAGGCGCAGCAGAAAAGGCCGCACCAGCAGCGCAAAGGTCAGAAAGCTCGACACCGGGTTGCCCGGCAAGCCCATGAAATGCGCGCTGCCCTCGGTGCCCTCGCCGCGCTGGATGCGGCCATAGGCAAACGGCTTGCCCGGCTTCATGGCGATTTGCCACAGCACCAGCTCGCCCAGCGCCTCAACGGCGGGCTTGATGTGGTCTTCCTCGCCCACGCTGACGCCACCGCTGGTCAGAATCAGGTCGTGGCCGCTGCTGGCGCTGCGCAGCGCAGCGATGGTGGCCTCGCGCTGGTCGGGCACGATGCCCAGGTCAGTGACCTCGCAGCCCAGGCGCAGCAGCATGGCGCGCAAAAAGAAACGGTTGCTGTTGTAGATGGCGCCGGGGCGCATCTGCGCGGGCGGCACGTCGCCGGGCATGACCAGCTCGTCGCCCGTGGAAAACAGCGCCACGCGGGGCCGGCGCGCCACCTGCAATTGCGCCAGGCCGATGCCGGCGGCCAGGCCCAGTTCAGCGGGCGACAGGCGCGTGCCCGCGTGCAACACGACAGCGCCCTGCGTGATGTCTTCGCCCGCACGGCGAATCCACTGGCCGGCCTGGGGCACGGCGTTGGCGCGCACGCGGCCATCCTCCAGTGCCTCGCAGTCTTCCTGCATCAGCACGGCATCGGCGCCGGGGGGAACGGGCGCGCCGGTGAAGATGCGCGCCGCCGTGCCCGGCTGCAACGGCGCAGCGGCGCTGCCCGCCGCAATGCGCTGCGACACCGGCAGCACCGCGCCGGGCGCGGCCATGTCGGCACAGCGCAGGGCGTAGCCGTCCATGGCGCTGTTGTCCTGGGGCGGCACTTGCAGGGGCGATGTGGCGCTGTGCAGCAGCACGCGGCCATCGGCATCGAAGGTAGCGACGGTGTCGGCGCCCGGCAGCAGCGTGGCCTGCGCCAGCAGTTCGGCCAGGGCGGTGTCCAGGGGTTTGAGCGGCGCTCTCATGAGAGTAACCCGGCGTGCAGATCCCAGTCGTACTCCAGGCGGTCGGCGCTGGCCAGCAGCCACTCGGCCACCTGTGACGGGGCGTTGAGATCGAGAATGGGCAGTTGCGTGGGCTGGGGCAGCTGCGCGGGCAGCTCGGTGGCCACGGCGATGACGAAATCGTCTTCGGGGTAGCGCACGGGCCAGGGCGACTGGCCGGGCTCGGGGGCGCGCCAGACTTCGATCTTGGGCAGGTCGCTGTCCTTGAAGCCCTCCACCAGCACCCAGTCCACGCCCTGGTACAGCTCGGCCAGCAGGTGGTGGACGCTGAGCTGCGCGGGCCGCTCGAACTCGCGCATCAGCGCCAGGCGCTGGTCTGAGGCGATCACCACCTCGAAGGCACCTGCCTGGCGGTGGCGCCAGCTGTCTTTGCCCGCGTGGTCGATGTCAAAGTGGTGGTGCGCATGCTTGGCCACCGAAACGCGCAGGCCACGCAAGCGCAGCTCGGGGATGAGCTGCTCGACCAGGGTGGTTTTGCCGCAGCCAGAGAATCCGGCAAAGCCGACAACCTTCATACCAAGCCCTCGTTGCTATTGATTAGATAGCTGCTTGCGCTTACCAGGCAAGCGCTGCAGCCGTTTTTGACCATTAATCGCAGTGGCGTGCAATGTAGGCCTTGACCACGTCGGCATCGGCGGGCATGACCTGTACGCGCTTGGGCAGGTCTTCAATGCCAGCGAACTTGGCCGGGCGATCGGGCGCGTGGCCCAAGGCTTCTTCAATGGTCTCGGCAAACTTGATGGGCAGGGCGGTTTCCAGCACCAGCATGGGCACACCGGGCGTGGTGTGTGCGCGCGCCACTTTCACGCCGTCGGCGGTGTGGGTGTCGATGGTCATGCCAAAGCGCTGGAAGGTGTCGCGGATGGTGGCCAGGCGGTCGGCGTGCGTGCTCTTGCCGCTGACGAAGCCGTAGCGGGCGGCGGCATCGGCAAAGGCCGGGTCGGCGCTGAGGTCAAAACGGCCCTCACGCGCCAGCGCGTCGCCAAACAGCGCCTGCACGCGGGCACCGTCGCGGCCCAGCAGGTCGAACACAAAGCGCTCGAAGTTGCTGGCCTTGCTGATGTCCATGGAGGGGCTGGAAGTTTCGTGCGTATCCGCGCTGCCACGCACGCGGTACACGCCGGTGCGGAAGAACTCGTCGAGCACGTCGTTCTCGTTGGTGGCCACCACCAGCTTGTCGATGGGCAAGCCCATGCTGCGCGCCACATGGCCCGCGCAGACGTTGCCGAAGTTGCCGCTGGGCACGGTGAAGCTGACTTTTTCGTGGTTCTCTTCGGTGGCCTGGATGTAGCCCGCAAAGTAGTACACCACCTGCGCCAGCAAGCGCGCCCAGTTGATGGAGTTGACGGTGCCGATCTTGTACTTGTGCTTGAAGGCGTGGTCGTTGCTCACGGCCTTGACGATGTCCTGGCAGTCGTCAAACACCCCTTCGATGGCGATGTTGTGGATGTTCTCGTCTTGCAGGCTGAACATCTGCGCCTGCTGGAAGGCGCTCATGCGCCCGTGCGGGCTGGTCATGAACACGCGCACCCCGGCCTTGCCGCGCATGGCGTATTCGGCCGCGCTGCCGGTGTCGCCGCTGGTGGCGCCCAGGATGTTCAGCTGTTCGCCCCGGCGGGCCAGTTCGTATTCGAACAAGTTGCCCAGCAGCTGCATGGCCATGTCCTTGAAGGCCAGCGTGGGGCCGTTGGACAGGGCTTCGAGCCACAGGCTGTCTTCCAGGTGGCGCAGGGGCACGATCTCGCCGGTGCCAAAGACTTCGGCGGTGTACGTTTTGGCGCACAGGGCCTTGAGGTCGGCAACCGGGATGTCGTCGATGTAGAGCGACAACAGCTGGAACGCCAGCTCGGCGTAGCCCTGCTCGTGGTAGGCCGTGCGCAGGCGGGTGAGCATGGCGCCATCCACTTGCGGATAGTGCTCGGGCAGGTACAGGCCGCCGTCGGGCGCCAGGCCCTCCAGCAAGATGTCGCAGAAGTGCTTGCGGTCGGGGTGGCCGCGGGTGGACAGGTAGAGCATCAGTTCAGCTCCTCCTTGCGGATGCGCGTGATCGTTGCCAGCACGGTGGGCAGGGCCTGCATTTGCGCGATGGCCTGGTCCATGGTGCCCTCGCGCGTGTCGTGCGTGAGGATGATGAGGTCGGTTTGCGTGGAGCCTTCGCCGCCCACTTCATCGGCCTCGCGTTGCAGCAGGGCGTCGATGCTGATGCCAGCGCCAGCCAGAATGCCGGTCACTTTGGCCAGCACGCCAGCCTGGTCGGCCACGCGCAGGCGCAGGTAGTAGCTGGTGACGACTTCGCTCATGGGCAGCACGGGCAGGCTGTCCATGGCGGCGTCCAGCGTGTGCGGCTGGAAGGCCAGGTGCGGCACGCGGTTGAGCGGGTCTACGGTGTGCAGGCGGGTGATGTCCACCAGATCGGCAATCACGGCGCTGGCGGTGGGCTCGGAGCCCGCGCCCTTGCCGTAGTACAGCGTGGTGCCCACGGCATCGCCGTTGACCATCACGGCGTTCATGGCGCCTTCGACGTTGGCGATCAGGCGCTTGGACGGCACCAGGCTGGGGTGTACGCGCAGCTCAATGCCCTTGTCAGTGCGCTTGGTGATGCCCAGCAGCTTGATGCGGTAGCCCAGCTGCTCGGCGTATTTGATGTCGGCGGCGCCCAGCTGGGTGATGCCCTCGACGTAGGCCTTGTCGAACTGCACCGGAATGCCAAAAGCGATGGCGCTCATGATGGTGGCCTTGTGCGCGGCGTCCACGCCTTCGATGTCGAAGGTGGGGTCGGCCTCGGCGTAGCCCAGGCGCTGCGCTTCCTTGAGCACCACGTCAAAGTCCAGGCCCTTGTCGCGCATCTCCGAGAGGATGAAGTTGGTGGTGCCGTTGATGATGCCGGCCAGCCACTGGATGCGGTTGGCCGTCAGGCCCTCGCGCAGCGCCTTGATGATCGGAATGCCCCCGGCCACGGCGGCCTCGAAGGCCACCATCACGCCTTTGGCAGATGCCGCAGCAAAAATCTCGGTGCCGTGCACGGCCAGCAGCGCCTTGTTGGCCGTGACCACGTGCTTGCCCGCCGCAATGGCTTCGAGCACCAGGGCCTTGGCCACGCCGTAGCCGCCGATCAGCTCGACCACGATGTCGATATCGGGGTTGGCGATGATGGCGCGGGCGTTGTTCACCACTTGCACGCCAGCGCCCACTACGCTCTTGGCACGCTCCACGTCCAGATCAGCCACCATGGTGATCTCTATGCCCCGACCCGCACGGCGGCGGATCTCTTCCTGGTTGCGTCGCAGTACGTTGAAAACGCCGCTACCGACGGTGCCGATGCCCAGCAGGCCTACTTGGATGGGTTTCATGGGTTTTACCAGTCAAAAAAGGCTGTAGCGCTTGATGGATATGCGCCAACAGCTATCAAAAAATGAGTATCAATCGGTACCGTGGCGTTTGCGGTACTGCTCCAGGAACTTGGCTACGCGGCCAATGGCCTCGCGCAGGTCGGCCTCGTGGGGCAAAAAGACGATGCGAAAGTGGTCGGGCGCGTTCCAGTTGAAGCCCGTGCCCTGCACCAGCATGACGCGGGTTTCTTGCAACAGTTCCAGGAAGAACTGCTGGTCGTCCTCAATGGGGTACACCTTGGGGTCGAGGCGCGGGAACATGTACAGCGCCGCCTGGGGCTTGACGCAGCTCACGCCCGGAATTTGTGTGATGAGCTGGTGCGCCAGATCGCGCTGTTTGCGCAGGCGCCCGCCCTCGCAGACCAGCTCGTTGATGCTCTGGTGGCCGCCCAACGCGGTCTGGATGGCCCACTGGCCCGGCACGTTGGCGCACAGGCGCATGTTCGAGAGCATGTTCAGGCCCTCGATGTAGTCGCGCGCAGGCTTTTTGTCGCCCGACACCACCAGCCAGCCCGCGCGGTAGCCGCAGGAACGGTAGGCTTTGGACAGCGAGTTGAAGGTGAGCGTGAGCACGTCCTCGCTCAGGCTGGCCAGCGGGGTGTGTTTGGCGCCGTCGTACAGCACCTTGTCGTAGACCTCGTCGGCAAAAATCACCAGACCGTGCTCGCGCGCAATGGCGACGATGCCCTTGAGCAGCTCGTCGGAATACAGCGCGCCCGTGGGGTTGTTGGGGTTGATGACGACGATGCCCTTGGTACGTGGCGTGACCTTGGCACGGATGTCATTGAGGTCAGGCATCCAGCCGTTGGCCTCGTCGCACAAATAGTGCACCGGGGTGCCGCCCGAGAGGCTGGCCGCCGCCGTCCACAGCGGGTAGTCGGGCGATGGCAAGAGCAACTCATCGCCCGTATCAAGCAGGGCGTTGGTGGCCATCACGATCAACTCGCTGGCGCCGTTGCCCAGGTAAATGTCTTCCAGCGTCACGCCCTTGATGCCCTGCTTTTGCGTCTCGTGCATCACGGCTTTGCGGGCGGCAAAAATGCCTTTGCTGTCGGAGTAGCCCGCCGAAGTAGGCAGGTTGCGGATCATGTCCTGCTGGATTTCTTCGGGTGCATCAAAACCGAACACGGCCAGGTTGCCGATGTTGAGCTTGATGATCTTGTGGCCGTCTTCTTCCATCTGCTTGGCCGCATCCATGATCGGGCCCCGGATGTCGTAGCAGACGTTGGCGAGCTTGGCGGATTTCTGGATGGGTTTCATGCGCGGATGTGACAACAAAGGGCCATGGACGCGCCAGAGCACTCGGCTACCTGGCGAAACCTATAATTTGACCACAGTTCAGCCTCCGGCCAGGGCCTTGCCCCGCGCTCTGGCCCCATCCCTTTCTTCCCATGAAATTCCAACCCGACAGAACCGACGCACACAGCATCACTGGCTACGGCCCCGGCTGGATCAGCGTGGGGGCTGAAAAAATCACCTCCAGCCTGGTACTGGGCGCGCGTGGTCTGCGCATGCCCTGGCCCTGCGCCCGCTTTGAAGACCTGGCACCCGCACACTTTGCCCAGCTGGCCGAACTGGACGCCGAACTGATCATCTTTGGCAGCGGCGCACGCGGTCGTTTTGCCCCCGCACAGTGGCTACAACCGCTGATGCTGCGGCGCATCGGCATCGAAACCATGGACACCCCGGCAGCCTGCCGCACCTACAACATTCTGGCGGGAGAAGGCCGCAATGTGATCGCGGCACTGCTTCTTGAGCAGCCTGTCCAGCAGGGCTGAAAACGTTTCGGGGTAAAATGCTGGGTTGCGGTCGGGGGCATCCAGCAGAAGAAAACACCACATCCTCCGGCTTATCAACGACCACACCCTGAGAGATTGAAGTTATATGGCGATCGTTGTCAACAAGCCCCTCCCCGAATTTGAAGCCAACGCAACCGGCGGGATCAAGGTGTCCAACACATCCCACAATGGGCAAGTGATGATCCTGTACTTCTATCCCAAGGACAACACGCCCGGCTGCACCACGGAAGCCATGCAGTTCCGCGACAAGTACAAAGACTTTGTCAAGGCCGGCGCAGCGGTGTTTGGCGTGTCGCGCGACAACATGAAGTCGCACGACGAGTTCAAGGAAAAGCTCGAACTGCCCTTCGAGTTGATTGCCGACACCGAAGAAAAAATGTGCCACATGTTCGGCGTGGTCAAGAACAAGATCATGTATGGCAAGAAGGTCAAGGGCATCGAGCGCAGCACCTTCCTGATCAACGAAGAAGGCATCCTCACGCACGAATGGCGCGGCCTGAAAGTGCCCGGCCACGTGGAAGAAGTGCTCAAGGCCGTCAAATCGCTCAAGGCACTGAAAAAAGCCGCTTGAGCTGCGCTGGCGGCCTGCGGCAGCGGTCAGGGTGGTGGTGCCGTGCACACCGTCACTGCTGCCATGCATAATGGCCCGATGCCGCTGCCCCCTGCGACACCCTCTTCACGCGACCAAGCCGCCTGGGCATCCAGGCGGCTTTTTGCTTTTTGAACCTCTTGATACCGAGGCTTTTGACCATGCCCTTGCCCCCTGCCCCCACCCGGCGCGCTGCCCTGCTGGCTCCCGAGGACTACAACACCCCCGCGCGCAAACGCACCAGCACACGCACAGCAGCCACTGAGCACCCCGCTACTGCGGCGGTCGATACACCCGCTGTATCCACAGAAACTGCCGCTGTTGCCAGCCCCACGGCCAGTGCAGACCAGAGCACGGTGCGCAGCAGCACCTCAGCCCGATCAGGCCGTGGTCGCCGCACCACCAACGCAACCGGCACCGCCGCAACGCAAGCGGCCGCCACCAGCACGCGCCCCCGCCGCGGCACCAGCGCCACGGCCGCACCGGTGGTAGCAACCGAAGTCGCCACCCCGCTGGCCGCAACCACTGCCGCGACCCCAACGCCCACCCCAGCAGTTGCCACGCCAGCACCCGCACCGCGCAGCCGCAAGACCCGCGGCACCGGCCCCAAAAAGCTGTTCGTGCTCGACACCAACGTACTGCTGCACGACCCCACCTGCCTGTTCCGCTTTGAAGAACACGACATCTACCTGCCGATGATCGTTCTCGAAGAGCTGGATGCGCACAAAAAAGGCATGACCGAAGTGGCCCGCAATGGCCGCCAGGTCAGCCGCTCGCTGGATGCGCTGGCCGCCACACAAGGCGCCGACATCGGCAAGGGCCTCAAGCTGGATTCCACCGGTCAGCGCGCTGCGGGCGGCTGCCTGTTCTTCCAGACAGCGGCACTGGACTACCAGCTGCCCACCAGCCTGCCCCAGGGCAAGGCCGACAACCAGATCCTGGGCGTGGTCGAGGCCCTGCGCCAACAGCACGCGCCGCGCGAGGTGGTGCTGGTGTCCAAAGACATCAATATGCGCGTCAAGGCCCGCGCGCTGGGCCTGCCCGCTGAGGACTACCAGAACGACAAAGCCCTCGAAGACGACGACCTGCTGTACTCGGGCCTGCTGGCCCTGCCCGCCGACTTCTGGAGCCGCAACGGCAAAGCGGTAGAAAGCTGGCAAAGCGGCCCACACACCTACTACCGCATCAGCGGCCCCATCGTGGCGCAACTGATGATCAACCAGTTTGTCTATTTCGAAGCGCCCGGCGAGCCCAGCCTGTACGCCCGCGTGAGCGAAATCCGCGACAAAACCGCCGTCCTGAAAACCCTCAAAGACTACGGCCATGCCAAAAATGCCGTCTGGGGCGTGACCACCCGCAACCGCGAGCAAAACTTTGCCGTCAACCTGCTGATGGACCCGGACATCGACTTCGTCACCCTGACCGGCACGGCAGGCACCGGCAAGACGCTGATGGCGCTGGCTGCGGGCCTGACGCAGGTGCTGGACGAGCGCCGCTACACCGAAATCATCATGACCCGCGCCACCGTGAGCGTGGGCGAAGACATCGGCTTTCTGCCCGGCACCGAAGAAGAAAAAATGGGCCCCTGGATGGGCGCGCTGGACGACAACCTGGAGTTCCTGGCCAAGGGCGATGGCGGCAACGCGGGCGAATGGGGCCGCGCTGCCACCAACGAGCTGATCCGCAGCCGCATCAAGATCAAGAGCATGAACTTCATGCGCGGGCGCACTTTCATGAACAAGTACGTCATCATCGACGAGGCGCAAAACCTCACGCCCAAGCAGATGAAAACGCTCATCACCCGCGCCGGCCCGGGCACCAAGATCATCTGCATGGGCAACCTGGCGCAGATCGATACGCCCTACCTGACCGAGGGCTCCTCGGGCCTGACCTTTGCCGTAGACCGCTTCAAAGGCTGGCCACACAGCGGCCACATCACGCTGGCACGCGGCGAACGCTCGCGCCTGGCCGACTTTGCCAGCGAGGTGCTGTAAGCGCGCTGCCGCATTGCGGCTTTGAAACCAAAAGAGCTGCCAGGGCACGTACAGCGTGCGCTGGCAGCTCTTTTCTTTATAGCAAACTTGACTCTGGCCATCTACGCCATGCCATACCCGATGGCGATGGTCTGGCCCGCAAGCCATGCCTTCATTGCTATATAAAACATAGCTGTTGGCGCGCACCACGCAAGGGCCAGAGCCTTGTTTGATTAAAAATCGTCGCTTGACCCCATGGCCAGGCTCTCAAAGCGCGTCTGCGACTTCTGGAAGAACAGCTTGACGGTGCCGGTGGGGCCATTGCGCTGCTTGCCAATGATGACCTCGGCCACATTGGGCTCCTTGCTGTCTTTGTTGTAGTAATCGTCGCGGTAGATGAACATGATGATGTCGGCATCCTGCTCAATCGCACCCGAGTTGTGCGTGACGATGCCATCATTGGCAATCCAGCAGGCCGGGCCGGGCACTGTCAGGTCATAAACCGGCTCGGTACCCGCCTCCTCCACGCTGACCACCGTGTCCCAGAACAGGTCGGACTGTGCATCAGCAGCACGCTCCCCAGTTTGGCGTGCCAGCGCCAGCCGATTGCCGATATGGATGTTCTGTAACTCCTGCCAGCCTGATCCAGTCATAAAGCGGTGCTTGGCCGTGGCACGGATGCTGCGCCCGCTGGCCAAGTGAAGGCGCCACACCGGCTTTTCGCCTACCTGCCAGACCAGGTCAGATTGCGCCTGCACCAGTTTCTGGTTGGAACCCACGGCGTGTACCCAGGGCTGCTGCCCGACCAGTTCGGCAATAGGCACTCTGCGACCATCGGCCAGCCAGACCAGGGTATCGCCGGTCACGCACTCACGCAGATCGCTCATCATCGGGCGCTTGTCGGTGCGCTGCTCCACGCTGCGGTTGAGCTGCGACAGCGCAATCACCGGGCATTGCAGCTCTTTGGCCAGCATCTTCAGACCGCGCGAGATTTCGCCCAGTTCGGTGGCACGGTTTTCCCCTTGCGAGCCCGCCGAACCGCTCATCAGCTGCAGGTAGTCCACCACAATCAGGCCCAGCTTGCCGCACTGGCGCGCCAGGCGCCGGGCATTGGCACGCAGCTCGCTGGGCGTCAGACCGGGGGTTTCGTCGATGTGCAGCGAGACGGTGCGCAGTTTTTCGATGGCCTCGGTCAGGCGCGGCCACTCGTCATCGGTCAGCTTGCCGGTGCGCAAATGCCCCTGGTCGATGCGGCCAATCGAACCCACCACGCGCACCGCCAACTGCGCCGCACCCATTTCCATCGAGAAAATGGCCACCGGCAGGCCCTCATTGAGCGCCACATGCTCGGCAATGTTCACAGCGAAGGCTGTGTTGTGCGTCACCACATCGTCGTTGGTGATGTACAGGCGCTGCGGGTGGCTGACGGCAATGCACTGGCAGGGCGCCTGGCGCACCGGCTCAATGGCGCTGATGGTCAGGCGCCGCTGGCGCGTCCACTGCTGGGGCGCGCGCGCTTGCTTGTCGGACAGCAAAAACAGCGACTGCGGCTCTGGGTGGGCAATGTTGCAAACATAGGCCGGCAAGCCCGGCACCCGCTGCCCGGCCACGTTGGTGTAGTGCGGCTGCTTCTGCGCGATGGAGCACCACGCCCCCAGCGAGCGCGCCAGCGCGGCCACACCCTGCGCCAGCTGGGCGCTGGTGGTGCAAAAGCGCACGCTGCCCCAGCGCTCCACCCAGCCATCGGTATCGAGCAGCCCGCGCAGCAAGTCCAGGCGCGCTGCGCGGTGGGCCTCCAGGTACAGCGGTGGGATGAATTTCTGGTCGCTGGTCAGGCCCGACAGGCGCAGGCCCTCCAGCGCCACGCGCAGCGGGTTGGGCTGCATGCCCACCCAACCTTTCACACGCGCGCGGTCGCGGCGCACCACGCGGTAGTCGTAGGCTTGGTCATGTACCACCTCCAGATCGTCATCCAGACGCTCTTGCAGGCGCTGCAGCATTTCGGCAGAGGCAGTGGAAAACTTCACCGTGCCAGTGCCGCTCAGGCCGCCATCGCCCAGCAGACTGCCCAGCACCCAGGGGTCGATGGGCAAGGGGTCATGGTGGCCAAAATCGCCCGAAGCCGACTCTATCCAGAGGCGGTTTTGGTAGCGCTTCCGCTCCAGCAGCGCCATCAACTGCGCAGTGCTGAGCACGCGCGGCTGCGGCCAGTGGCGGCACAGCACACGCCACAAATGCTCGGCGCAACATTCAGCGGATCGGCCATCAGAAAAACGCACCCGAAACACCTGCCGTACCCCTTGCGGAAAGATGCCAGTGACGATGGACGGGCTTCCGTCCACCGAGGCTAGGGCATCGCCCACCTCCAGATCGCCCATGCGCTTCCAGCCACCCCGGGTGCGTACCTGCGCGTCCAGCGGTTGCGCCTTGCCCATGGACGGGCGCGCCGCCAGCACCACCATATCGCCCGCTTGCAGGCCCGAGGTCATACGATCGAGGTCGATGAAACCGGTGGGCACGCCGGTGATGTCGTTGGGGTTGTCGGCCATCTCCTGCACGCGGTCCAGCAGATCGACCACCAGGGTGTCCATGGCCTGAAAGCCCTGCTTCATGCGCGAGCCTTCTTCACCGATGTTGAAGATTTTTTGCTCGGCCTCGTCCAGTATCTTGTCCACTGGCCGCCCCTGCGGGTTGAAGGCGTTGGTGGCGATCTCGTCGCTGGCCGTCACCAGTTTGCGCAGGATGGAGCGCTCGCGCACGATTTCGGCATAGCGGCGGATGTTGCTGGCGCTGGGCACGTACTGCGCCAGCGAGTTCAGGTAGGCCAGGCCACCTATTTCCTCGGCCTTGCCCAGGCTTTGCAGCTGCTCGTACACGGTGATCACGTCGGCGGGCTTGCTGGCGTTGATCAGCTTGGCAATGGCCGCAAAAATCAGCTGGTGCTCGTGGCGGTAAAAGTTGTCCTCGACCAGCAAATCGCCTACGCGGTCCCAGGCGTTGTTGTCCAGCAGCAGGCCACCGAGCACGCTCGACTCGGCCTCGATGGAATGCGGCGGCACGCGCAGCTGCGAGATTTCGCGGTCATAGGGCGGGGCAAAGTCGCCCTCGGGGGGCATGAAAGCATCAGACATGGGGTTCCTTGGGGCTGGCCGGGGATGCTAGTCCTGCGCCGCCCGCCTGTCATCGGACAACCCTGCGGACAAGCGGTGGAAATGCAGTGGCAAAAACAAAAAACCGCCCGAAGGCGGTTGCTGGGTGGCGCAGGGCGCGATCAGGCGGTTTCGCCGTACACCGAAACGGTGAATTCCACGACCACGTCGGTGTGCAGTGCCACGCTGACCGTGTTGTCGCCAATGGTCTTGATGTGGCCATTGGGCAGACGGATTTGCGATTTGGCAACCTTGTAGCCTTGCTTGTTCATCTCTTCAGCGATGTCGCTGTTGGTGACCGAACCGAACAGACGGCCATCCACACCAGCCTTTTGCGTCAGCTTGAACACCTTGCCGGCGATCTTTTCGCCTTCGGCTTGGCACTGGGCCAGCTTCTCAGCAGCGGCTTTTTCCAGTTCGGCGCGCTTGGCTTCGAACTCGGCCTTGGCAGCTGCCGTGGCGCGGCGGGCGCGGCCCGTGGGGATCAGGAAGTTGCGGGCGTAGCCGTCTTTGACCTTGACCAGGTCGCCGAGGTTACCGAGGTTCACAACCTTGTCGAGCAGGATGATTTGCATGGGTTGTGCTCCTTAGATCTTGTGCTGGTCGCTGTAAGGCACCAGGGCCAGGAAGCGGGCACGCTTGATGGCGGTATTGAGCTGGCGCTGGAAGATGGCGCGCGTGCCGGTCAGGCGTGCGGGGATGATCTTGCCGTTTTCAGCGATGAAATCGCGCAGGGTGTCCACGTCTTTGTAGTCGATTTCTTCGACGCCAGTGACGGTGAAGCGGCAGAAGCGCTTGCGCTTGAACAGCAGCGATTGGGTATTGCGCTTGGGGCGCTTGTCTTTGTTGAATTTCTTGAACGTGGCCATTGCGGACCTCTTGAAAATTAATCTTGTTGAATATCCTGAACGTGGAACACGGCATGCTTGCCGTTGCGGGGAGTGGCCAGAAAGCCGGTGAAGCGCCAGAGGCTACCCATGGGCTGCTTGGCCAATCGCTCGGCCATCGCACCAAAAGCCACTGCTTTCACGGCCGCCTTGACTTCGCGCTGCTGCCCGGCTTCTTGCTGCGAAGAGCTGTGCTCCAGGCGCAGTTCAATGGCGGGCAATCCGGCGGGCGTGAATCGCAAGGCTTGGGCCTCAGCGATGCAGGCGGTCAGGACAACGTGGTTTTCCACTCCCTTGGCAAGCCTGGTGCTCAGCGTTCGCCGGAAGCGGCGTATTCCGCTTGGCTGGCCTTGCGGGCTTCTTCGCGCTCGACGGTCTTCATCATGGAAGAGGGGCCGGTCTCAGCCTTCTTCTTTTGCACGGTGAGGTGGCGCAGCACGGCGTCGTTGAACTTGAAGGCGTGCTCCAGTTCAGCCATCACAGCCTGGTCGGCTTCGATGTTCACGCACAGGTAGTGGGCCTTGGCCAGCTTGTTGATCAGGTACGCCAGTTGACGGCGGCCCCAGTCTTCCACGCGGTGGACTTGGCCACCACCGGCGACGATCATGCCCTTGTAGCGCTCGAGCATGGCAGGAACCTGCTCGCTTTGATCCGGATGGATCAACAAAATGATTTCGTAATGACGCATGCATACTCCTTCTGGTTTAGGGAGCCACCCACTGCGTCTGTAGCGGTGTGGCAAGGCAAAGCCAATGATTATAGTCTAGGCGGCAAGCACCTGTACACTTACACGGCCTATGGCACAGCCACTGCGGGCCAGTGGCGGCCACCGCAGACCACCCTCTGCTTGAAATCCACGGCGACAGCCCCAGATGTGCCACGCACATTGTTTCTTTGCCTCCACCACAGAATCTTCGACATGTCTGAAAACACCTCTTCCGCTCCCGCCGCCCAGGCAGCCCCTGAAGAAATGGAAGCCGCCATGGCCGCCCGCACGTCGGACGAAATTGCGCGCCTGCAATCCGAACTGGCTGAACTCAAGGCCAAAAGCGCCGATCTGGCCGACCAGTTCCTGCGCGCCAAAGCCGAAGCAGAAAACGCCCGCCGCCGTGCTGAAGACGAAGTCTCCAAAGCCCGAAAATTCGGCATTGAGGGGTTTGCCGAAAACCTGTTGCCCGTAGCAGACAGCCTGGATGCGGCCCTGGCCCTGCCCAATGCCACCGCCCAACAGCTGCGCGAAGGCACGGACGCCACCTTGCGTCAGCTGCACTCGGCCCTGGAGCGCAACAAGGTAGTGGCCATCAACCCGGCTGCGGGCGAGAAGTTCGATCCCAACTTCCACCAGGCCATCAGCGTGGTGCCGGCAGCACAAGAGGCCAACACCGTGGTCAGCGTGTTGCAAAAAGGCTATGTCATCGCAGACCGCATCCTGCGCCCCGCGCTGGTCACGGTCACCGCGCCAAAATAAAAAACGCTCCCAGTGGCTTGAACCTGGCCAGGTCAGCCACACGTTAGAAACCATCCATTCATACAAGCATCGCGGAGAAAAATATGGGAAAAATCATCGGTATTGACTTGGGCACGACCAACAGCTGCGTGGCCATCATGGAGGGCAACACCACGCGCGTGATCGAAAACAGCGAAGGCGCCCGCACCACGCCCTCCATCATTGCTTACCAGGAAGATGGCGAGATTCTGGTCGGCGCCTCGGCCAAGCGCCAGGCCGTCACCAACCCCAAAAACACCATCTACGCTGCCAAGCGCCTGATTGGCCGCAAGTTCACTGAAAAAGAAGTGCAAAAGGACATCGACCTGATGCCCTACTCCATCGTGGCTGCCGACAACGGCGACGCCTGGATTGAAGTGCGCGGCCAAAAGCTGGCACCGCCCCAAATCAGCGCCGAAGTGCTGCGCAAGATGAAGAAGACCGCCGAGGACTACCTGGGCGAACCCGTCACCGAGGCCGTCATCACCGTGCCCGCCTACTTCAACGATGCTCAGCGCCAAGCCACCAAGGACGCTGGCCGCATCGCTGGCCTGGATGTCAAGCGCATCATCAACGAGCCCACCGCCGCTGCACTGGCCTTTGGCCTGGACAAGGCCGAAAAGGGCGACCGCAAGATTGCCGTCTACGACCTGGGCGGTGGCACGTTCGACGTGTCCATCATTGAAATTGCCGACGTCGATGGCGAAAAGCAGTTTGAAGTGCTGTCCACCAACGGCGATACCTTCCTGGGCGGCGAAGACTTCGACCAGCGCGTGATCGACTTCATCATTGCCGAGTTCAAGAAAGACCAGGGCGTTGACCTGTCCAAGGACGTGCTGGCCCTGCAACGCCTGAAAGAAGCCGCGGAAAAGGCCAAGATCGAGCTGTCCAACTCGGCCTCCACCGACATCAACCTGCCCTACGTCACCGCTGATGCCTCGGGCCCCAAGCACCTGAACATCAAGCTCACGCGCGCCAAGCTCGAAAGCCTGGTCGATGAACTGATCGAGCGCACCATGGCCCCTTGCCGCATGGCCATCAAGGATGCGGGCATCAGCGTCTCGGACATCAACGATGTGATTTTGGTCGGCGGCATGAGCCGCATGCCCAAGGTGCAGGAAAAAGTCAAAGAGTTCTTTGGCCGCGAACCCCGCAAGGACGTGAACCCCGACGAGGCCGTGGCCGTGGGCGCTGCCATCCAGGGCCAGGTGCTGTCGGGCGATCGCAAGGACGTGCTGCTGCTGGACGTGACGCCACTGTCCCTGGGCATCGAGACGCTGGGCGGCGTGATGACCAAGATGATCACCAAGAACACCACGATCCCGACCAAGTTCGCGCAGACCTTCTCCACCGCTGACGACAACCAGCCTGCCGTGACTATCAAGGTGTTCCAGGGCGAGCGTGAAATCGCGGCAGGTAACAAGCTGCTGGGCGAGTTCAACCTCGAAGGTATCCCGCCCGCAGCACGTGGCACACCGCAAATTGAAGTCTCTTTCGACATCGACGCCAACGGTATCCTGCACGTGGGCGCCAAGGACAAGGCCACAGGCAAAGAGAACAAGATCACCATCAAGGCCAACTCGGGTATTTCGGAAGAAGAAATCCAGCAAATGGTCAAGGATGCGGAACTGAACGCTGCCGACGACAAGAAAAAGCTCGAGCTGGTGCAAGCGCGCAACCAGGGCGAAGCGGCCGTTCACAGCGTCCACAAGAGCCTGACCGAGCATGGCGACAAGCTCGATGCCGGTGAAAAATCGGCCATTGAAGCGGCGGTAAAAGCCCTGGAAGAAGCCCTCAAGGGCGACGACAAGGCTGCCATTGAGGAAAAGACCACGGCCCTGATGGCCGCCAGCCAGAAGCTGGGCGAGAAGATGTACGCTGACAGCCAGGCAGCACAAGGTGCCGCTGGTGCCAGCGCCTCAGATGCGCAAGCTGGTGGCCACGCCTCCTCCGGCGCCAGCAAGGCCGACGACGACAACGTGGTAGATGCTGAAGTCAAGGAAGTCAAAAAGGGCTAAGCAGCGCTTGCGTTGACCCCAAGCCGCCGCGCTGGGCCCTGACAAGGGCGCCCAGCGCGGCGTTCCTGTTCCAACCGAGCCCCCATATCCATGTCTAAAAGAGACTATTACGAAGTCCTCGGCGTTGCCAAGAACGCCTCTGAGGAAGAGATCAAAAAGGCGTATCGCAAGCTGGCGATGAAGCACCACCCTGACCGCAACCAGGGCGATGCCAGCAAAGCGGCTGAAGAAAAGTTCAAAGAGGCCAAAGAAGCCTACGAGATGCTTTCGGATGCACAAAAGCGCGCCGCTTATGACCAGTACGGCCATGCGGGTGTGGACCCGAACATGCGCGGCCCGGGCGGTGCGGGCGCGGAAGGCTTTGGTGGTTTTGCCGAGGCTTTTGGCGACATTTTTGGCGACATGTTCGGCCAGACGGGCGGGCGCGGTCGCGGCGCGGGTGGCCGCCAGGTGTACCGGGGCAGCGACCTGAGCTACGCCATGGAAGTGACGCTGGAAGAAGCGGCCAAAGGCAAGAACGCAGAAATCCGCATCCCCTCGTGGGAGTCCTGCGACACCTGCCACGGCAGCGGCGCCAAACCCGGCACCAGCGCCAAAACCTGCGGCACCTGCGCAGGCAGCGGCACGGTGCAGATGCGCCAGGGCTTTTTCAGCGTGCAGCAAACCTGTCCGCACTGCCGGGGCACGGGCAAGATCATTCCCGAGCCCTGCACCACCTGCCAAGGCCAGGGCAAAGTCAAAAAGCAGAAAACGCTGGAAGTCAAAATCCCGGCGGGCATTGATGACGGTATGCGCATCCGCAGCACCGGCAACGGAGAGCCTGGCACCAACGGCGGGCCACCGGGCGACCTGTACATCGAAATCCGCCTGAAAAAGCACGACATCTTCGAGCGCGATGGCGACGACCTGCACTGCCAGGTGCCCGTGAGCTTCATCACGGCAGCGCTGGGCGGCGAGATTGAAGTGCCCACGCTGGCAGACAAGGTGGCCATCGACATCCCCGAAGGCACGCAGGCGGGCAAGCAGTTCAGGCTGCGCGGCAAGGGCATCAAGGGCGTGCGCTCCAGCTACCCCGGCGACCTGTACTGCCACATTGCTGTGGAAACACCCGTCAAGCTGACCGAGCACCAGCGCAAACTGCTGCGCGAACTGGACGAGTCGCTCAAAAAAGGCGGCGGACGCCACTCGCCCAGCGGCGAGAGCTGGGCCGATCGGCTGAAGAACTTCTTCAAGCCCTGAGCCACCGCTTCTGCGGGCGCCCACCCCAGCGCCCTGCCCCACACACCGCCCGTGCCAGCCAGCCCGGGCGGTTTTTGCTTTCAGCGGTAGCGCCGCATGGCCCTTTGCTGCCACAAGCGATAGGATGGCCCGCACACACTTGAAGGAGCCTTGCCATGCCCGTCCGCATAACCTTCCTCGGTGGCGCCTGCACCGTCACCGGCTCCAAGTACCTGGTCACACACCAAGGCCAGCGCCTGCTGCTCGACTGCGGGCTGTTCCAGGGCTACAAGCCGCTGCGCCTGCGCAACTGGCAACCGCTGCCCGTGGCGCCCAGCCAGATCGACGCCGTGGTGCTCACGCACGCGCACCTGGACCACAGCGGCTACCTGCCCCTGCTGGTGCGCGATGGCTACACCGGCCCCATCCACAGCACGGCGGGCACGCGCGACCTGTGCGCCATCTTGCTGCCCGACAGTGGCCATTTGCAGGAAGAAGACGCCGCCTTCCTCAACCGCCACCAGCTCTCGCAGCACACGCCTGCGCTGCCGCTCTACACCCGGCTGGATGCGCAGCATTGCCTGCAACAGTTCCAGGCACACGCCTTTTCGCAGCCGTTTGAGCCCCTTCCCGGCTGGCGTGTGACCTTCTCGCCTGCGGGCCATATCCTGGGCGCAGCCACCGTGCTGCTGGAAGTGGGCGGGCGGCGCATTCTGTTCTCTGGCGACCTGGGCCGCCCCGACGACCTGATCATGAACCCGCCCGAGGCGCCGCCCCAGGCCGATACCGTGCTCATCGAGTCCACCTACGGCGACCGCCAGCACCCCGCCGAAGACACCTTGCATGCGCTGGGCGAAGCCCTGCAACGCCTGGCCCGGCGCGGCGGCGTGGCCGTGGTGCCCGTCTTTGCCGTTGGCAGGGCGCAAACGGTGCTGCACGCCATCCATCTGCTCAAGGTGCAAGGGGTGGTGCCCGCAGCGCTGCCAGTGTTTCTCGACAGCCCCATGGCTGTCAGTACCACCGGGCTGTTTGAGAAGCACCTGGGCGAACACCGCCTCAGCGCCCGCGAAGCGCGGGCCCTCTCGCACGGCGCCACCATGGTGCAGACCACCGACGAATCCAAAGCCCTGGCGCGCCGCCACGGCCCCATGGTGATTTTGTCGGCCAGCGGCATGGCCACCGGCGGGCGCGTGCTGCACCACCTGGCGCTCTACGCCAGCGACCACCGCAACATGGTGATCCTGACCGGCTACCAGGCGCACGGCACGCGCGGTGCGCGCATTGCCAACGGCGAGAAAACCATCCGCATCCACGGCCAGGATGTGCGCATCGGTGCCGAAGTAGTGCAGCTCAGCAGTGCCTCGGCCCATGCCGATGCCGACCAGACGCTGGCCTGGCTGCGCCGCATGCCGCACGCGCCGCAGCAGGTGTACGTGGTGCATGGCGAAATCGGTGCCGCCGACACGCTGCGCCAGCGCATAGAACATGAGCTGCGCTGGCACGCCAGCGTGCCCGAGCACGCCAGCACCGGCCCGGCCTGAACACGGGCCATGCCCTGGCGGCGCGCGCCAGCCGCCCCAGCCATATCAAAAAGAGGAGCTGCTGGCGCTTATCAGGCAAGGATTTGCAGCATAAAACATTGCCAAACCCAATAGATACGTGCGCCAGCAGCTCACTTTTTTGAGAGCACGGCGCCCCTGCCGCCCGCGCCACCGCGCTGGCGCAAGATGAAAGCCATCGCACTTTGAGATGGATAAAGGCATCAACATCGCAGAAAATACAAAGCCTTCTCCAATCGAGAAGCCAAGTACACCCCATGAAAAACTCCGAGCGCAGCTTTGCGCGCCGCATTGACCTGACATCGCTGCAATTGTTTGTGGCGGTGTGCGAGCTGGGCAGCATTGGCCGCGCCGCCGAGCGCGAGTTCATTGCCGCCTCGGCGGTGAGCAAACGGCTCTCGGAGCTGGAGGCCGCAGCCGACACCACCTTGCTCTACCGGCACAGCCGGGGCGTCACGCCCACCCCGGCGGGCCAAAGCCTGCTGCACCATGCCCGCACCGTGCTGTTTGGCCTGGAGCGCATGCAGGGCGAGCTGAGCGAATACGCCGACGGCGTGCGCGGCCATGTGCGCATGCACGCCAACATTTCGGCCATCGTGCAGTTTTTGCCCGAAGATCTGGGCGCCTTTTGCCGCGCCCACAGCCAGGTCAAGATCGACCTGCAAGAGCACCTGAGCAGCGCCGTGCTGCACGCGGTACAAGAAGGCGCCGCCGACCTGGGCATTTGCCACGCCAGCGCCAGCGACCACAGCGCCAGCGCCCTGCCCAGCCGCCCCTACCGGCACGACCATTTGGTGCTCGTAGTGCCACTGGGCCACGCCCTGTCTGCGCGAACAGCTATTGTTTTTGAAGAGGTGCTGGACTGGGACATCGTCGGCCTGCACGCGGGCAGCAGCATCAGCCTGGCCATGCGCGCCGCCGCTGCCAACGCTGGGCGCACGCTGCGCCAGCGCATCCAGGTCACGGGGCTGGACGCCATGTGCCGCATGATCGACAACGGCCTGGGCGTGGGCCTGCTGCCCGACCGCGCCTTTGCCCTGATGCACGGCGTGGGCCGCCTCAAGGCCATCGCGCTGCAAGACGCCTGGGCACAGCGCGAACTGCGCCTGGTAGCGCGCGACTTCGACACCCTGCCCGTGACAGCGCGCCTGCTGGTCGAGCACCTCTCGGCCAGCGCCAGCGTACCTGCCGCCGCCCTGGAAACCACCCCGCACAGCGCGGCCTAAAATCCCTTTTCCCCACTGAAAGCAAAGAGACCACCATGGGACGCACCCTGTACGACAAGATCTGGGACGAGCACGTCGTCCACACCGAAGAAGACGGCACCGCCATCCTCTACATCGACCGCCATCTGGTGCATGAAGTGACCAGCCCGCAGGCGTTCGAAGGCCTGCGCCAGGCAGGGCGCAAGGTCTGGCGCGTCAGCTCCATCGTGGCCACTGCCGACCACAACACGCCCACCACCGGCTGGGAGCTGGGCTACGACGGCATCACCGACCCCATCAGCAAAGAGCAGATCACCACGCTGAACGCCAACATCGCTGAAGTGGGCGCAGCGGCGTTCTTCCCGTTCATGCACCAGCGCCAGGGCATCGTGCACGTCATTGGCCCGGAAAACGGCGCCACCCTGCCGGGCATGACCGTGGTCTGCGGCGACAGCCACACCTCCACGCACGGCGCCTTTGGCGCGCTGGCCCACGGCATTGGCACCAGCGAGGTCGAGCACGTCATGGCCACGCAAACGCTGCTGGCCAAAAAAGCCAAGAACATGCTCGTCAAGGTCGATGGCGAACTGGCCCCGGGCGTGACGCCCAAGGACGTGGTGCTGGCCATCATCGGCAAGATTGGCACGGCGGGCGGCACGGGCTACACCATCGAGTTTGCCGGCTCGGTGTTCCGCGCCATGAGCATGGAAGGGCGCATGACGGTGTGCAACATGGCCATCGAGGCCGGTGCCCGCGCCGGTCTGGTGGCCGTGGACGACAAAACCATCGACTACGTCAAGGGCCGCCCGCTCTCGCCCACCGGCCTGGAATGGGACCAGGCCGTGGCGTATTGGAAGACGCTGCACTCGGACGCCGACGCGGTGTTTGACACCGTGGTCACGCTCAACGGCGCAACCATCGTGCCGCAAGTGACCTGGGGCACCTCGCCCGAGATGGTGCTGGGCATTGACGCCCGTGTGCCCGACCCGGACAAGGAAAAAGACGCCAACAAGCGCGATGCCATCGAACGCGCCCTGCACTACATGAACCTGCAACCGGGCAAGCCACTCAACGACATCGTGATCGACAAGGTGTTCATTGGCTCATGCACCAACAGCCGCATCGAAGACATGCGCGAAGCCGCTGCCGTGGTGAAAAAGCTGGGCCGCAAAGTGGCTGCCAACGTCAAGCTGGCGCTGGTGGTGCCCGGCTCGGGGCTGGTCAAAGCCCAGGCCGAGCGCGAAGGCCTGCACGACATCTTCAAGGCCGCTGGCTTTGAGTGGCGCGAGCCCGGCTGCTCCATGTGCCTGGCCATGAACGCCGACCGCCTGGAGCCGGGCGAGCGCTGCGCCTCCACCAGCAACCGCAACTTTGAAGGCCGCCAGGGCGCGGGCGGGCGCACCCACCTGGTCAGCCCGGCCATGGCTGCTGCTGCCGCCGTGCATGGCCACTTTGTGGACGTGCGCACTTTTGCCTGACCCCCGCAGGAGTTTGACCATGCGCAAGAGCACCTCCTTTATCGTCCTGTCCATCGCTTTGGTGCTGGCTGGCTGCAACACCGTCAAAGGTGTGGGCCAGGACATCGGCAAAGCCGGCTCGGCCATTGAACGCGCCGCCAAGTAACCCACCTACCGCCATGCAGAAATTCAACGTACACCAGGGCCTCGTCGCCCCCATGGACCGCGAGAACGTCGATACCGACGCCATCATCCCCAAGCAATTCCTCAAGTCGATCAAAAAGACCGGCTTTGGCGTGAACCTGTTTGACGAGTGGCGCTACCTCGACCACGGCGAGCCCGGCCAAGACCCGGCCAGCCGCCGCCCCAACCCCGACTTTGTGCTCAACCAGCCGCGCTACCAAGGCGCCTCCATCCTGCTGGCGCGCAAAAACTTTGGCTGCGGCTCCAGCCGTGAGCACGCGCCCTGGGCACTCGACCAGTACGGCTTTCGCGCCGTGATTGCGCCCAGCTTTGCCGACATCTTCTTCAACAACTGCTTCAAGAACGGCCTGCTGCCCATCCAGCTGCCCGAGGCCACCGTGGCCCAGCTGTTCGATGAAGTGGCGGCTTTTCCGGGCTACCAGCTCACCATCGACCTGGAGCGCCAGGTCATCGTGCGCCCGCAGGGCCAGGAGATTGCGTTTGAGGTGCAAGCCTTCCGCAAATACTGCCTTCTCAACGGTTTTGACGACATCGGCCTGACCCTGCGCCAGTCCGACAAAATCCGCGCCTTCGAAGCAGAGCGCCTGGCCACCAAGCCCTGGCTGGCCCACACCATGGCCGCCTGAATATATTTACAGCAAAATCGGCCTCCGGCGCCCGTGCAATGGGCGCTACCAGCTATCAAAACAGAAGCAAAATCATGAAAATCGCAGTTCTGCCGGGTGACGGCATTGGTACCGAAATCGTCGCTGAAGCCGTCAAGGTGCTGGGCGCCCTGGACTTGAAGTTCGAGATGGAAACCGCCCTGGTCGGCGGCGCCGCCTACGAGGCCCACGGCCACCCGCTGCCCGAATCGACGCTGAAGCTGGCCCAGGAATCCGACGCCATCCTGTTCGGCGCCGTGGGCGACTGGAAGTACGACAAGCTCGACCGCCCGCTGCGCCCCGAGCAGGCCATTCTGGGCCTGCGCAAGGCCATGGGCCTGTTTGCCAACTTCCGCCCCGCCATCTGCTACGAGCAGCTGGTGGACGCGTCCAGCCTCAAGCCCGAGCTGATCGCGGGCCTGGACATCCTCATCATCCGCGAGCTGACCGGTGACATCTACTTCGGCCAGCCGCGCGGCCGCCGCATTGCCACCGATGGCCACTTCCCCGGCGCCGAAGAAGCCTTCGACACCATGCGCTACAGCCGCCCCGAGATTGAGCGCATTGCCCACGTCGCCTTCCAGGCCGCCCGCAAGCGCAGCAAAAAAGTGACCAGCGTGGACAAGGCCAACGTGCTGGAAACCTTCCAGCTCTGGAAGGACGTGATGACCGACGTGGGCCAGCAGTACCCCGACGTGGAACTGCAACACATGTACGTGGACAACGCGGCCATGCAACTGGTCAAGGCGCCCAAGGCGTTCGACGTGGTGGTGACCGGCAACATGTTTGGCGACATCCTCTCCGATGAGGCCTCGATGCTGACGGGCTCGATCGGCATGCTGCCTTCGGCCAGCCTCAACAGCAAAGGCCAGGGCCTGTACGAACCCAGCCACGGCAGCGCGCCCGACATCGCGGGCAAGGGCGTGGCCAACCCGCTGGCCACCATCCTGAGCGCCGCGATGATGCTGCGCTTCAGCCTGAACCAGGAAGCCGCCGCCCAGCGCATCGAAGCAGCCGTGCAAGCCGTGCTGGCGCAAGGGCTGCGCACGCCCGACATCTACAGCGAAGGCACCACCAAGGTGGGCACCGCGCAAATGGGGGACGCGGTGCTAAAAGCACTGGCTGCCTGAGGCAGCTGCGTCTTTCACGCTGGGGGGCTTCACCGCTGGTGATGGCCCGAAAACAAAAAAGCGCCGGCGTCCGGCGCTTTTTTTCGTCAGAAGACGTGAACAAGGCAAGCTAGAGCCAGCCGTTGTCCACAAACTCCATGACCGAGTAGCACCGGGACTCAAGGGGATGGGATTGCACGGCAGCAACGATTTTCGCCACGCCGTGCGCATACGGGGCCTCGCCATAAACCCGCGTTTCCAGCTTCACACTGCACAGGCCATCGTCGATCAGTACCTGGTGGTAGGCATGGCGTGGCAGATGTTCGTCAGGAATGTGCAACTCCTTGCGCTGTACACCGGCATCACGCACGGAATGGATCTGCCCGGCGGGCAATCCCAGCGCATGCGCCATGCTGACGGCTGTGCCTGGCACTGAGGTTTTCTGGGCCTGATGCGACTCGATGAGACGGACGCGCTGGTTCTGAAAAAGATGACCGCTGTGGCCCAGCATGCTCATAAATTTGAGCATGAGGATATTGGTGTTGGGGCATACGACCACCGGAAAATCGGGCACGCTGCGCTCCAGATCAGAACCGGTGGACAGCTCGATCAACGGTGACTGGGTGAATGAACAAAACGCCACCACAGCCTCCAGTTCCCGGCCAGAGCCCGCATGAACCACGACGGACTGCGCCGCCTGGCCCCTCAGTGCCTCAGACCATGGCACCACCGTGCCTGCAACATTAAGCGCTCCCAGCAGCTCTTTGGCCAGCTTGCCAGCCCCCACAACAATGACTTGCATCGCAACTTTCCATAGCTAGATAACAACAACCTACATCAGCACACTGCACTGTAGACGCAAGCAAGGTGTGCGGCAGTGCATGGACTTCACGCCCCCAAAACAGCGGTGGTGAAACCCTATGGATGGCATCCGCTACAATCACACCCCATGTTTGCCGCCCGCCCGTTCCCACTGAACACCGCTTCTGCCGCCCTGGCAGGCGTGGCTGCGCGCGCAATCACCACCAAAACCACGACCATTAAGGGCTGACCAAGCCTGGTTCGTCGTGCGCCCTCCCTGGCCAGACGAGCCGGGGAAAAACAGCCGGGTCTGGCACTGTTTTATTTGAAAGGGCGTTGAAAATGAGCAACAAGTTGGTAGGTTTGGTTGGCTGGCGCGGCATGGTCGGCTCGGTCTTGATGGATCGCATGCAGGCCGAGGGTGACTTCGATCTGATCGAACCCATTTTCTTTTCTACTTCCAATGCGGGTGGCAAGGCCCCGGCACAGGCCAAGGCGCACACCACGCTGCAAGATGCCAACGACATCGCCGCGTTGGCCCAGTGCGACATCGTCATCACCTGCCAGGGTGGCGACTACACCAAAGAAGTTTTCCCCAAGCTGCGCGCTGCTGGCTGGCAAGGCCACTGGATTGACGCTGCCTCGTCGCTGCGCATGGAGCAAGATGCGGTCATCGTGCTCGACCCGGTGAACGACAACGTCATCCAGAAGGCACTGGCCGCTGGCGGCAAGAACTGGATTGGCGGCAACTGCACCAACTCCATCCTGCTGATGGGCCTGGGCGGGCTGTTCAAGGCCGATCTGGTGGAGTGGGTCAGCTCCATGACCTACCAGGCGGCCTCGGGTGGCGGCGCCAACCACATGCGTGAACTGCTCAAGGGCATGGGCGTGGTGCATGCCGCCGTGGCCGACGAGCTGGCCACGCCCGCATCGGCCATCCTCGACATCGACCGCAAGGTGGCCCACACCATCCGCAACGATGTACCCACCGAGTTCTTCGGCGCGCCGCTGGCCGGTGGCCTGATCCCGTGGATTGATGTGCAACTGCCCAACGGCCAGTCCAAGGAAGAGTGGAAGGGCCAGGCCGAGGTCAACAAGATTCTGGGCACCGAGGCCACGATTCCCGTCGATGGCCTGTGCGTGCGCATTGGCGCCATGCGCTGCCACAGCCTGGCGCTGACGCTCAAGCTGAAGAAGGATTTGCCGCTGGCCGAAATCGAAGCGCTGATCCAGGGCGGCAACCCCTGGGTGAAGTGGGTGCCCAACGACCGTGCCACCACCGTGCAGGAGCTGACCCCGGCCTCCATCACCGGTGGCCTGCAAGTGGGCGTGGGCCGCGTGCGCAAGCTCAACATGGGCCCCGAGTACGTGTCGGCCTTTGTGATTGGCGACCAGTTGCTGTGGGGCGCCGCCGAACCGCTGCGCCGCATGCTGCGCATCCTGCTGGCAGCCTGATAGCCTGTGCGCGGGCGCTGCCAGGCAGCAGCCCCGCGCACCGCACTGACCAGGGCATGCCCCCTGGAAACACCCTGTTACGGTCGTTGTCCCGTGACAACACCCGGCGCGGTTCAACGTGACGGTTCGCGCAGCCCTGGGGGCTTGCGCCGCACCTTTCCTTGTCAGTGCATGGCATTGCTGCTATGGTGCCCCGAGACACGTTCACCCCACCGGAGCAAGCGCCAAGCATTCGAAAAATCAAGCCGCTTGCCCCGATCTCACACTCCTTATCAGTTGATGGCAACCATGCATCGTTGGAAATACTCTGCGCTGGCGGCTGCGGTCGTGACGACCTTTGGCCTGTACGCCGCTGACGCCTCGGCCCTGGCCTTGGGCCCGATCACGGTGCAATCCGCGCTCGGTGAACCGCTGCGTGCCGAAATAGACCTGCCCCAAATCACCCCGGCAGAAGCCGACACCCTGCGCGCCAGCACGGCAGCGCCAGAAGTGTTCCGAAGCCAGGGCATGGAATACTCGACCGCAGTCACCCAAATGCAGGTGCAGTTGCAGCGCCGCCCCGATGGTCGCATGGTGCTGCGCCTGTCCAGCGACCGCCCTATCAATGATCCTTTTGTGGATCTGGTCATTGACGCCACCTGGGGCACGGGCCGCATCACGCGCAGCTACACCATGCTGTTCGATCCGCCAGCCCTTCGCCGCCCACCGGTTGCCGTGACTGCGCCAGCACAGATCACCGCACCACAAACCACCGCAGCGGCAGCACCCCCGCCCAGCGCGCCCCCTGCGCCCCCCGCAGCGCAGCCGGTGGCCACCGCGCCCGTCAATACCGCACCCGCCAGCACAGCGCGCCCCGAGCCCAAAATCTACAGCACGGTGCCTGGACGCACCCAGTTGGCCAGTCCGCGTCCGGCGCCAAAAGCAGAACAAAGCAGCCAACCCGACAGCGTTACCGTACGGCCTGGCGACACCGCTGGTCGCATCGCCGGTAGCCACCGCCTGTCCGGCGTCTCTCTGGACCAGATGCTGGTGGCATTGATGCGCGCCAACCCGGAATCCTTTGTCCAAGGCAACGTCAACCGCCTGAAGGCAGGAACCGTGCTGCAACTGCCGGACACGGCACAGGCCCAGGCCACTTCCGTCAAAGAAGCGCGCCAGATCATCGCGGCCCAAAGCCGCGATTTCAACGAGTTCCGTCGCAAACTGGCGGGCGCAGCACCCGTGGCACAAGTGGCCGCTGCCGACCGCTCGGCCACCGGAGCGGTGCAAACGCGCATTGAAGACAAGCGCCCCGTCAGCACCGCCCCCGACAAACTCACGCTCTCCAAGGGCGCCATGCAGGGCCAAAAGGCCACCGAAGAACTGCTGGCACAGCGCAAACAAACCAATGAAGCGGCTGCGCGCGTGCAGGAGCTGTCCAAGAACATTGATGACCTGAACCGGCTCAGCGCGGCATCCGCAGCCCAGCCAGGCACTAGCGCACCCACACCAGCCCCGGCAGCCAGCACGGCCAGCGCCTTGCCTGCTGTCACTGCCCCCAGCCTGGTCGTGCCCCCTGCGCCCCCGGCATCGGCACCAGCGCCCGAGGCGGCGCCCGCACCAGCCCCCAGCGCCAGCGAGACTGCAACGCAAGCACCGGCTGCGCCTGCCTCGGCACCCGCATCCCAGGCTTCAGCACCTGCCGAAGTCAAGCTACAGCCTCCCCCCGCACCGGCACCCGCACCGATCGAAGAGCCCAGCTTCATGTCGGCCTTGCTCGATGACCCGATGGTGCCCCTGGCAGGTGGCGGCTTGCTCGCCCTGCTGTTGGGCTATGGCGCTTACCGCGCGGTGCAACGCAAGCGCAACGCCCAAACCGTTGACAGCTCTTTCTTTGAGAGCCGACTACAGCCCGACTCTTTCTTCAATGCCAGTGGCGGCCAGCGCGTGGACACGGCCAGCACCGACTCCACCACCGGCTCGTCTTCCATGGCCTACACCCCCAGCCAGCTGGATGCAGGCGGCGATGTAGACCCTGTGGCCGAGGCCGACGTGTACCTGGCCTATGGCCGTGATCTGCAAGCCGAAGAAATCCTCAAAGAGGCTGCACGCCACACCCCGACGCGCGTATCCATCCACACCAAGCTGGGCGAAATTTATGCCAAGCGCCAGGATCGCAAGGCCCTGGAAGTGGTGGCCTCCGAAGTCCACAAGCTGACCAACGGCGAAGGCCCTGACTGGAACCGCATCACCGAACTCGGGCGCGACATAGACCCCGACAACCCGCTGTACCAGCCCGGTGGTCAGCCCACCGCTGCATTGGGCAGCCTGGGCGCAGTAGCTGCCGCAGGGGTGGCTGCAGGTGGATTTGCCAGCACCCTGGCCGAGGCCGCTGCCACCACAGACACCACGCCATCGCCGCTGCCAGACATGGATCTGAACCTGGATCTGGACCTCGACCTGATGGGCGATTCCTCCCCGGACAACACCGCTGCACAGCCGCTGGATTTTGCGGCAGCCATGGCCGCTGAACCGGCCTTGCCTGAAATCCCTGCCACCCCCACCTTCACCGAGCCTGCCAGCACTGCCACTGCGCCAGACCAGGATCTGGGGCTGTCCTGGGACATGCCCGATTTGCCTGCGGCAACGCCACCGGCACCGGAGCCTGCACCAGAGCTGCCCACCCTGGCAGAACTGGAGGCACCAGCCACAGCAGAACCACCAGCCATTGCGCCACCACCGGCAGACCCGGCCATGGCCGACCTGGACTTTGCGCTGGACATTTCCGCCTTCACCGACACGCCCGCACCCGCTGCACCCGCCGCGCCAGCACCAGAAGAGCCCCCCACCAGCGCCCCCGATTCGGGCCTGATGGAGTTCGATCTGGGCAGCCTCACACTGGATCTGGATCCGCCCAGCGCGCCCGCAGCCCCCACCGGCGGGCCAGAGGAGCCCCCAGCAGCAGCCAGCCTGCAAATCGACGAGGTGCACTCGGGCGAGCCCGAAGACCCGCTGGACACCAAGCTGGCCCTGGCCCTGGAATTCAACGCCATTGGCGACAGCGATGGTGCCCGCACCCTGATTGAAGAAGTGATCGCCGAATCCTCAGGCGCCCTCAAGGCCCGCGCACAAAGCATGCTGGCCGAACTGTCTTGATGCGCGGGTCTGTGCAGCACCCCAGCCACAGCGACCCCGTCGAAGCAGTCGCCCCCCGCCCCCTGCGCATCGCCCTGGGCGTTGGCTACAACGGCCAGGGCTACCAGGGCTGGCAAAGCCAGTCCTCGGGCAAGACCATCCAGGACAAGCTGGAGGCAGCGTTGGCACGCTTTGCCACCGAGCCCATCAGCACCGTATGCGCTGGCCGCACCGATGCCGGAGTGCATGGGCTGATGCAGGTGGTGCACTTCGATACCACCGTGCAACGCACGCCGTTTTCCTGGGTGCGCGGCACCAATACCTTTTTGCCCGCCGATATTGCAGTGCAATGGGCGCGGCCCGTGCCACAGGCGTTCCATGCCCGTGCCAGTGCCAGCGCGCGGCGCTACGCCTATGTGCTGTTGCAGTCACCCGTGCGCCCCAGCGTGGACGCAAGCCGCGTGGGCTGGGTCTTCCACCCGCTCGATGGCGACGCCATGCGCCAAGCCGCCGCGTACCTGCTGGGCGAGCACGACTTCACCTCGTTCCGGGCGGCAGCCTGCCAGTCCCCCACGCCTGTCAAGACGGTGCGGCGCATTGACATCACCCGCCGTGGCCCCTCGCACACCGAACCCGGCGAAGACTGGAGCCCGTGCTACTGGCACTTCGAGTTCGAGGCCAACGCTTTTTTGCACCACATGATCCGCAACATCATGGGCTGCCTGATTGCCGTGGGCCAGGGCGCACAACCCGCCGATTGGGTACAGGAAGTGCTGCAAGCGCGCTCACGCAAAGTGGCCGCGCCCACGTTCTCCCCAGACGGGCTGTATTTTTTGGGGCCGGTTTATGACCCCACCTGGGGCCTGCCCGAACGCACCGCCGCTTTCGACTGGCTGCCCTGAGCACCTCTCTCGACTACCGCGCGCACTGCCATGACCGTTTTTCTTCAGCAACGCACCCGCATCAAAGTCTGCGGCCTCACCCGCGAGGAAGATGTGGACGCCGCCGTGGCAGCGGGTGTCGATGCCGTGGGTTTTGTGCTCTACGCCCCCAGCCCGCGCGCCGTCACCCCCGAGCGCGCCGCACAATTGGCCCGCCGCCTGCCACCATTTGTCACGCCGGTGCTGCTGTTCGTCAACGAGACTGCTAGCAATGTGATAGCTGCTTGCGCCCTGATGTCGGGCGCTACAGCCCAATTTCATGGTGATGAATCAGCCGCAGATTGCCTGGCGGCCACGGGCCACGGCGCCCGGCCTTTTGTGCGCGCGGCGCGCATCCCGCTGGGCGAAGAAGGCGCGCGCTTTGACCTCGTAAAATACGCGGCTACATATTCCCAAGCCCAGGCCATTTTGCTCGACGCGCATGTCGAGGGCTATGGCGGCGGCGGCAAGGCATTCCATTGGTCACTTCTTCCTCCAAGCGTCAACTCTCACCTCGTCTTAAGTGGTGGGCTCACGCCTGCAAACGTGACCGATGGCATTTTGCAGGTGCGTGCGCGCGGCCTGTCCTTGGCCGTTGACGTCAGCTCCGGCGTAGAACGTGATGGCCCCGATGGCAAACCGCTGCGGGGCATCAAGGACGCCGACAAGATCCATCGCTTCGTGGCCGCCGTGCGTGCGGCCGATGCCCAACTTGCAAATACACCCCATGGCTTCTTACCAGCAACCTGATTCCTCGGGCCACTTTGGCCGCTACGGTGGCAGTTTTGCCAGCGAAACCCTGACCTTCGCGCTCAAAGAACTGCGCGAAGCCTATGCCCGCTACCAAAACGACCCTGCATTTGTCGCTGAGTTCAACTACGAACTGGCGCACTTTGTTGGCCGCCCCACGCCCGTGTACCACGCCGCGCGCACCAGCCGCGAAATGGGCGGCGCGCAGATTTACCTCAAGCGCGAAGACCTCAACCACACCGGCGCGCACAAGATCAACAACGTCATCGGCCAGGCCATGCTGGCCCGCCGCATGGGCAAGCCGCGCATCATTGCCGAAACCGGCGCCGGCCAGCACGGCGTGGCCACAGCCACCATCTGCGCGCGCTACGGCCTGGAATGCGTGATCTACATGGGCGCCGAAGACGTCAAGCGCCAAAGCCCCAACGTGTTCCGCATGAAACTGCTGGGCGCCACCGTGGTGCCAGTCGAATCGGGCAGCAAGACGCTGAAAGACGCGCTCAACGAGGCCATGCGCGACTGGGTGGCCAATGTGGACAACACGTTCTACATCATCGGCACTGTGGCCGGCCCCCACCCCTACCCGATGATGGTGCGCGACTTCCAGAGCGTGATCGGCAAAGAAGCCGTCACGCAAATGCCCGCCATGCTGGCCGAGCAAAAAATCGCCGCAGAGCAGCCCGATGCCGTGGTCGCCTGCGTGGGCGGCGGCAGCAACGCCATGGGCATCTTCCACCCCTACATCCCCTTTGAAAAAACCCGCCTCATCGGCGTGGAAGCGGCGGGCGAGGGGCTGGACAGTGGCAAGCACTCGGCCTCGCTGCAAAAAGGCAGCCCGGGCGTACTGCACGGCAACCGCACCTTCATCTTGCAAGACGACAACGGCCAGATCCTTGAAACGCACAGCATCAGCGCGGGTCTGGACTACCCCGGCGTGGGCCCCGAGCACGCCTGGCTGCAAGAAATAGGCCGCGCCCAGTACGTCGGCATCACGGACAAGGAAGCGCTGGCCGCATTCCACTACCTGTGCCGCACCGAAGGCATCATCCCGGCCCTGGAATCGAGCCACGCCTTTGCCTACGCCATGAAGCTGGCCAAAGAAATGCGCCCCGACCAATCCATCCTGGTCAACCTCTCGGGCCGGGGCGACAAAGACATCGGCACCGTGGCCGACCTGTCGGGAGAAGATTTTTACGACCGCCCTTCCATGCGCGGATTGACCGTTAAAGGGGGCGACGCCAAACCATGAGCCGCATCCAGACCACTTTTGAGCAACTCCAGGCCAAGGGCCGCAAGGCCCTGATTCCGTA
>NZ_JAQUAL010000144.1:0-8621 GCF_028687295.1 Simplicispira sp. | reverse complement strand
GCACCCTGGCCCAGGGCCACCCAGTTTTGCAAGAAGATGGACATACCGATGGCAGAGATCAGCGCCACCAGGCGCGGGCCGTGGCGCACGGGCTTGTAGGCCACCTGTTCGACCACAAAGCCATATACGCCCGTCAGCACCACGGCCACCAGCAGCATCAAGCCGATGATGACGTACACCGGCAGACCGCTTTGCGTGCCAATGGCCGAGAGCGTGACCAGGCCCACGTAGGCTCCGATCATGTAGATTTCGCCATGCGCGAAGTTGATCATTCCGATGATGCCGTACACCATGGTGTACCCGATGGCAATCAGCGCGTAGATCGCACCCAGCGACAGGCCGTTGAATAGCTGTTGTATCAGCTGCGGCAAGAGTTCAGACATGCAGGGCCATCCGAAATAAGAAAAGGGCACAGATATGCCCAGGACAATGAATAAAGCAACAAGGCATGGCCCTGCTGTGAAGTAGCAGAGCCATGCCTTGCGCGTGGGGGCGAAATTTTACTTGGCGGCGATGGACTTGCTGCCGTTCTTGTGCCACTGGAAGACCTGGAAATCAAAAGACTTCAGGTCGCCCTTTTTGTCCCAGCCAATGTTGCCGATGGCGGTGTCAATGTTGCTCTTGTGCAGGTGGTCAGCGACCTTGGCGGGGTTGTCACCCACGGCCTTGATGCTCTCGATCAGTGCTTGTGCCGCAGCGTAAGACGACAACTGGAAGGCGCCCGAGGGGTCGCGCTTGTTGTCCTTGAAGGCCTTGACGATGGCGGCGTTCTTGGGGTTGGCGGCAAAGTCAGCGGGCAGCGTCAGCAGCATGCCTTCGACGGCGGGGCCAGCAATGGCGTTGACTTCAGGGTTGCCCACGCCCTCGGGGCCCATGAAGCGGGTTTTCAGGCCTTGCTCTGCCGATTGGCGCAGCAGCAGGCCCATTTCAGGGTGGTAGCCGCCGTAGTACACAAAGTCGATGCCCGCGCTCTTGAGCTTGGTGATGACTGCCGAGTAGTCGCTGTCGCCGGCGTTGATGCCCTCGAACAGCGCCACGTTGATGCCGGCCTTTTTCAGGTCATCGCGCACCGAGGCGGCAATGCCCTGGCCATACGATTGTTTGTCGTGCAGCACGGCCACTTTGGCGGGCTTGACTTTTTCGGCGATGAACTTGGCAGCGGCGGGGCCTTGCTGGTCGTCACGGCCAATGGTGCGGAAGATGAACTGGTAGTTCTTGCCTTCGGTCAGGCCGGGCGACGTGGCCGAGGGCGTGACCACCACCACACCTTCGTTGTTGTAGATGGGGGCGGCTGCAATGGCTGCGCCCGAGCACACGGGGCCGACCACGTAGCCAATCTTGGCGTTGATCACGCGGTTGGCAGCCACGGGGCCTTGCTTGGGTTCGCAGGCGTCATCGACCGTGACCAGCTCGATTTTTTTGCCGTTGATGCCGCCAGCCGCATTGGCCAGCTCGACTGCCGTGGTGGCGCCTTCCTTGACCATGTCACCGTACTGCGTCAGGGCGCCGGTGGTGGGGATCACCATGGCAATCTTGATATTTTGGGCGTGTGCGGTGGACAGCAGCATGGTGCCAGCCAGGCTCAGAGCGGCCACTACGGTATGCATGCGAAACGGGGTAGTCATGGGGGTTTCCTTCAACAAGAAGAACAAATTCAAAAAAGCAAAACAAGGCGCCACAGGCGCCGCACGGTTTCGCTAAAGCCGCGCAGCTTAGTCTATTCGCAGGCAGGTTCATTACAGGGCATACAGGCTGGTGTCCAAGCAGGCTTTGCGGTATATGGGCGCGCGCCTGCCGTGGTGATGGAGTGCGCTGCAAGCGGGTGTGTGGGGGCCTGGGCTACAGTGGCGCCCATGTCCAGCCACTGGTTGCTTTCACCGCCCCGCGTCCACGGCTTGCAGCTGCCGCTGCACGGCGCCAGCGCCCTGCTGGAGAAGCTGGGTAGGGGCAATAGCCACGCCGTGGCCGAGGACTTGCTGCATCTGCTGGGGCGGCAGGTGCCGCTGGCGCAGTGCGCTATTTTTACCTTCCGGGGCCAGGGCAGCCCGCAATTGGTAGGGCTGGGCGACCGCGCACGCACCCACGGGCTGGCGCTGATTTCGCAGGACTACGTTACGCGCTTTTACCCGCTCGATGGCAGCCAGCGCGTGATGCAGGCCGAACAGGCCAGTGCGCGCCACACCAGTGCCAGCCCGGTGCGCGTGCTGCTGCACCGCCAGCGCAGTACCGATGTGCAGCATCCGGACTACCGTGCCGTTTGCTATGAGCTGCCCCGCCTGGTCGAGCGCCTGTCCATCCTGGGCCCGCAAGAGGGGGGGCGCTGGCTGTCGGTCAACCTGTACCGGGGCGAGGAGCATGGCCTGTTCGACGATGCCGCCATTGCCACCATCGAGGCCTACGCCCCGCTGATCGTGCAGGCCATGCGCCTGCACTACGCCGCACAAACACTGCAAGACGATCTGGCGGGCCTGGTGCTGGCGCGGCTGCAACAGCGCTTTGCCGGCCTGACGCAGCGTGACCTGGACGTGGTGCGCGGCGTGCTGGAGGGCCTGTCCACCCCGGCACTGGCCGAGCGCCTGGGCCTGACGCACGAGAGCGCGCGCACCTACCTCAAGCGCGTGTACCGCAAGCTGGGACTGGCCGGGCAGCGCGAGTTGTTCGCCTTGCTGATGGCGCCGCAGGCGTAGCGGGCACCGGGGCGGAGCGTTGCTGGCCATGTCCCCAAATGGGGACGCGCTGGGCGGCGGGCGCTTTTTACACTCCACGCTCCCCCTGGCCGCAGCGCTGCGGCGCAGCGCTTTTGTAACGGAGACAACACCATGCACCAGCCGACGACACAAGCCCGCCCTTCCATCTATTACCCCTACCAGGTGTTCCAGCCCTGGCTGGCCTCACAGCACCCGGCGCAAGAGCGCAAAAAGGTGGTGATCGTGGGTTCGGGCCCTGCGGGCATGGTCACTGCACTGGAGCTGGCCCGCCACGGCGTGCCCAGCGTGGTGCTGAGTGCCGAGTTGCAGTTCTCGCAAGGCAGCCGCGCCATCGTTTTCACGCGCCGCTCGCTGGAAATCCTGCAACAAGTGGGCGTGGCCGACCGCATGGTCGCTGGCGGCCTGCCTTGGCGCTTTGGCAACTCGTTCTACCGCAACCAGCTGTGCTTTCGCATGGAAGCGCCGCACGATGCCGACGACCGCTTTGGCCCGCTGCTCAACGTGCAGCAGCAGTTCATGGAAGAGTACCTGCACGATGCCTGCGCTGCCAACCCGCTGATCGACTTCCGCTGGGGCAACAAGGTGGTCAAGGTGGAGCAAAAAGACGGTTACGCCAGCGCCACCGTCGATACCCCCGAGGGCGAGTACCAGCTCGATGCCGACTGGCTGGTCGATGCCTCGGGCGGGCGCTCGCAAATCCGCGACAACATGAAGCTGTGGATGGAGGGCTCGTCCTACGAAGGCTTCTTCGTCATTGCCGACATCAAGGTCGATTTGCCCCTGCCCACCGAGCGCCTGGCCTACTTTGACCCGGAATGGAACCCCGGCAACACCATCCTGATGCACCGCGAACCCCACGGCATCTGGCGTGTGGACTACCAGCTGCCCGAAGGCGAAACCCCTGAGCAAGCGCTCCACCCCGAGTCGCTCAAGGCCCGCATCGACGCGCAGCTGGCCATGATCGGCTTCCCTGGTATCGAATGGGAAATGGACTGGAGCTCGGTGTATTCGGCCCGCACGCTCACGCTGACCGACTATGTGCATGGCAATGTCATCTTCACCGGCGACGCTGCCCACCTGCTGCCCATTTTTGGTGTGCGCGGGGCCAACACGGGTTTTCAGGATGCGCAGTCGCTGGGTTGGCACTTGGCTTACACCATCAAGGGCTTGGCCAGTCCGCAGCTGCTGGCCAACTACAGCGCCGAGCGCGTGGGTGCCGCACGCGAAATCATCGAAGAATCGGGCAAGAGCGTGCGCTTCATGACGCCGCCCAGCGCAGGCTTCAAGCTGCTGCGCAATGCCGTGCTGTCGCTGTCGCTGTCGCAAGCGTTTGTGCGCCCGCTCTACCACTGGCGCACCTCGCGGCCGCACGAGTACACCCATTCCATGCTCAACAGCCGGGGCGATGACAACGCGCTGTTCACCGATGGCCCCGCCCACGGTGCGCCGCCGCGCAACATCCGCCTGGGCAGCAACGACTTTTTGCTCGACCACCTGGGCGGTGGGTTTGACCTGCTTTACTTCACTGACGCTGCTGCCATCCCCGAGTCGCTGGAACAGGTGGTGGCCGCTGCCCGCACCCGGGGTGTGGCTCTGAAGGTGATTGCCGTGGGTGCTGCCCAGCCCGTGGCCGGCGCCGACCACACTCTGGCCGATGCCGATGGCCACCTGCGCCAGCGCTACGGCATGCGTGCCAACGGCGGTGCGTACCTGCTGCGCCCCGATCAGCATGTGTGCGCGCGCTGGCTGACCCTGGATGCCGTGCGCCTGCAAGCAGCCCTGAATGCGGCATTGCCCCAATAACACCATTTGAGAGACAAGCACCATGAGCACCACTTCCCATGCCCTGAGCATCCCCGGCCTGGAAACCGTCTATGACACCCTGGCCACCGCCATTGACCAAGCGGGCCCTGAAAAATCCCAGCTGTTTCTGGTCAAGCTGGCGCTGCTGAACGCCAACGCCCTGGGCGATGCAGACGTGTTTGCTGCGCACATCGCCAGCGCCCTGCAAGACCTTTGACTACTCCCCGTCATGAATGACGGGGATTCTTAGCGCATTGGCGCAGCCCCCATCTTCATGCGGAGTTCCTTCTGCAAGACGCGCTAGCCCGCGCGCGAGAATGTTTTTTGCAGCATTCCTGTCGCGGTCGTTTACCTCGCCACATTCGCTGCAAACCCATTTTCTTATTCGCAAACCTGCTCTACCTTTCGGACTGCTGGCGGGGATGGCCCCGCAGCACGAACAAGTCTGGGTGGTGTAGTTTTCGTTGACTACTTCAAAGACGACACCGGCCTGGTGGCTCTTGTATTCCAACATCGTCTTGAGCATTGACCAACCCGCGTCCAGCGTGCTCTTGGCCATTTTGGTTTTGACCAGCTTTGCGCTGGTTACGTCGCCCACGAAGATGGTGGCGTTTTCTCGCACCAACTTCGTGCTGAATTGGTGCAGCAGGTCTTTGCGCTGGTTGGCAATTTTTGCGTGGATGGCGCGTACGCGCTGCTTTTTGTGCGCCCGCTGGGCAATGCCGAGCTGGCATTCAAGCTTGCGATAAAAGCGTCCCTCAATGCGCTCACCCGAGGAAGTGACCGCCGCTTCCTTCAGGCCCAAATCAATACCGACACTGGCTGCACCCGTCGTAGATTGAGGCTCAACCTTGACCACCACATTCAAGTACCAGCGCCCCCGGCTGTCTTGGCTGAAGCTGCCTGCGCGCAGTTCGTAGTCCGCCAAGCCGTAGCTGTCCCACAGCGAAAAACGTTGGCCAGCAAAAGCAATTTGCCCTGCTTTGTATTGCAAAGCTTGCGCTTTGAAGGGAATCCAGCCCAAGCTGTATTTGCTGCTTTGCGGGTTGCTCACACGCCAGCGCAGCTTGGCCTTTTTGAATTGCTTGCGTGCCTTGGCGTAGTCCTCACAGACTTGCTGCACGGTGGATGAGCCAATCTGCACACCGTCGCACTTGCTGAACCCCTTGGTCAGCTTTTGCAAGTCGTAGCCCGAGAGCCACTGGTGGCGCTCGCGGATAGCGCGATGGCTGGTTTCGTTGCAAAAATTCCAGACCTGATTGACCTCGCGTGCCATCGCAGACAGCACTTTTGCGTGCTTGTCTTTGATGCGCAGGCGCAGGGTTTTGGTGCAGTCCATGGCGCAGATTATTTCATCGAGTCGCCACTGAGGGCGGCTACGCCGTCCGCGCTCTTGACCTCGGGCTCAACCCCGAGGCTTTGCGCGCACTGGTAAATGCGCACTGCCTGCCCCGAAAGGGGCGGGCTGCACAGGTCAGAGGACGGGCGGCACCGGGTTGGACACCAGCTGCGCCAGATCGCGTTCCAGCAACTCGGCGGCGCCCAATTGCCATTCAATCAGGCGGCGCAGGTGCGTGATGCTGTCCAGGTCCATGTGCAGGCAGCGCAGGCCGGTGTGCTGATCGTGGCCGCGCGCCACCTCGACCGACATGGTGATGTGCTGCGGCGAGGGCGCCAAGGTCAGCTTGAGCTGGCACAGCGTGCCCGCCTCCAGCTCTACGCCAGCGGGCAAATCCACCAAGGCGCCTTTGAGCGAAAGGTCATGCACATGCACCTGGAAGGTGCCATTGGTGGTGGTCAGCGAGGCGGGCGCATCGAAGCTGACGCGAATGAACTGGCGGCGTTCGTAGGCCATGTGCGCTCCCGAAAGTACAGAGGCGGCAGTGTAGCGCCCCGAATAGGCCCCGAGGGCCCACCGCCCTGTGCGACACTGTGCCCACAGCGCAAACACCGATCATCTTGCCCATGGCCACGCCCACTTTTTTACCACCCTCGTGCTCCCCTTCTGAAGTCATCACGCGCTTGCAGCAGCGCGGTTTTGCCGTGCTGCAACCGGCCGATGTGGCCGCCTGGGCCGGTTGCACGCTGCCCGATTTGCAGGCCCTGCAATCCGACTGGAACGACCTGCCCCCCGACCTGTACCTGAAAGACGGTGGCCGCTACCGCCGCAGGCGCCACGCCTCCATGACGGTGCAGGGCAGTGCCGTGCAGCAGGTGCCCCACCGCGCCCACTGGCAGCCGGTGGAATACAACGCCCTGCACGGCGGCATGGAGCGCTGGTTTGAGCCCATGCGGCCCCAAACCCTGGCCGCCCCGGCCTGGAACGGTGTGCTGCGCGCCTTGGCCCGCGTGTGCGATGCGGTGTTTGCTGCCCCCGCGCAGGCACAGTGGTTTGTCGAGGCGCACCAGTTCCGCATCGATACCGTCGATGGCATTGGCCGGCCCACGCCCGAGGGTGCGCACCGAGACGGTGTGGATCTGGTGGCTGTGTTTCTCATCGAGCGCGAAGGCGTCAAAGGCGGGGAAACCCGGGTCTTTGAGGCCGCCGTCCCCGCCGGTGAGCGCTTTACACTCACTGCGCCGTGGTCGCTGCTGCTGCTGGACGATGCCCGCATGGTGCACGAGACCACGCCCATACAGCCAGCCGCACCGGGCGGGCACCGCGACACACTGGTCATCACGTACCGGCGCGGTGGTTTTCAGGACAGCCCTGCTGCCTGATACGCCAGCGTTCCAACGCGCTCTGTTTTACCCATCCCCAAGGAGAAAAACCATGTTCAAGCACATCCTCGTCCCCGTGGACGGTTCGCACACTTCCATGCTGGCAGTGTCCAAGGCCGCCGGTCTGGCCAAGGCCTTTGGCAGCGCCGTGACGGCGGTGTATGTGATTGATCCGTACCCGTTCACTGGCGTGGGTGCCGACTTTGCCTATGGCCAGGCGCAGTACCTCAGCGCCGCCACCTCCGAGGCCAATGCGGCGCTGGACGCCGTCAAGCAAGCCATGCAAGAGGCCGGTGTGGAAGTGACCGCCGTAGTGGGCGAAGGCCATGCCGTACACGAAGGCGTGGTGCGCGCCCTGGAGAGCACCGGCGCTGACCTCATCGTCATGGGATCGCATGGCCGCCGGGGCCTGGAAAAGCTCATGCTGGGCAGCGTGGCCCAGCGCGTGCTGAGCGCGGTGCATGTGCCCGTGATGGTGGTGCGCGAGTAACGCAGAAGCGGCCCCGCGCATCGGCAGCCACTACAGCGGCTGCGCACAGCAAAAAGGCTCCTGACCACAGGAGCCTTTTTGTTGGTGGCGCGCCCGCCGCAGGGCAGCGGTGCAGCAGCCTGCTATTCGATCTTGGCGCCCGAGGCCTCGACGATGCCCTTCCACTGCACATACTCGGTCTTGAGCAGCGTGGTGAACTGCGCGCTGGTCATGGCCTGGGGCTCGGCGCCCTGGGCCAGGATGGCAGCCTTCACTTCGGCGTTGCCCAGCAGCTGGTTGACGCGCGCGTTCAGGCTGCTGACCACGCTGGCGGGCGTGCCTGCCGGGGCAAACAGGCCGTACCAGGTGCTGACATCAAAGTCTTTGTAGCCCGACTCGGCAATCGTTGGCACATCGGGCAGCGAAGAGCTGCGCTTGCCCGACGTGACCGCCAGCGGGCGCAACTTGCCCGCCTTGATCTGGCCCATGGCCGAGGGCAGGGACGACACCAGCAAATCCACATTGCCCGCCAGCGCATCCAGCAGCGCCGGGTTGGAACCCTTGTAGGGCACATGGCTGAGCCGGATGCCCGCCGCCTTCTCGAACAGGTCTGCCGACAGGTGGATGGATGTGCCGTTGCCCGGCGAGCCATAGGTGATGGTGCCGGGCGCCGCGCGCGCCGCCGCAATCACGTCAGCCAGGCTCTTGAAGCGTGAGTTGCTAGCGGTGGCAATCAGCACCGGCGTGTAGGCCACATGGGCCACGGCCACCAGGTCTTTGGTGGGGTCCCAGGGCCACCCCTTTCAAGGTGTTGCCCGCCCAGCCTTGATAACCCGAGCGGTTGCTACATGCGAGCGAGCGAGGCTGCCGTCCACGAACCCTTTGGGAGCCTTGGGTTTGGGCGCACGCTTGCTGGTTGC
>NZ_JAQUAL010000143.1:0-8733 GCF_028687295.1 Simplicispira sp. | reverse complement strand
CTGTCGCAGCAGGTGTGCGCGCACCTGCGCGCCTGCGGCTACAGCGTGGAATACAACCACCCCTACAAAGGCGTGGAACTGGTGCGCCGCCACAGCGACCCGGCCCGCCAGCGCCACAGCATCCAGCTGGAAATCAACCGCAAGCTCTACATGGACGAGCACACCCTGGCCATCGACAGCGCGGGCATGGCGCGCCTGCAAACCGACCTGCAATCGCTGGTGGCGCTGCTGCTGGCCTGGACGCCACCGCGCTGAGTGCGCACGCCTGCGGCGCAGGCATAGAGCAACACTAGAATCACCTGCACCCTGCGGCGCCCGCGCGCCGCCCCCAGACCACAGGAGATTTTTTGCATGCGCATCCTCATTGCCGAAGACGACCAGGTGCTCGCTGACGGCCTGCTGCGCACGCTGCGCAGTTCGGGCGCCGTGGTTGACCACGTGGCCAATGGCAGCGAGGCCGATGCAGCCCTGATGACCAACAACGAGTTTGACCTGCTCATCCTCGACCTGGGCCTGCCCAAAATGCACGGCCTGGAGGTACTGAAAAAACTGCGCAGCCGGGGCTCGGCGCTGCCCGTGCTCATCCTCACCGCCGCCGACAGCGTGGACGAGCGCGTCAAGGGCCTGGACTTTGGCGCCGACGACTACATGGCCAAGCCCTTCAGCCTGCAAGAGCTGGAAGCGCGCGTGCGGGCGCTGACGCGCCGGGGCATGGGCGGCACCAGCAGCGCCATCAAGCACGGCCCGCTGGTGTACGACCAGGCCGGGCGCGTGGCCACCATCGACGGCAAGATGCTGGAGCTGTCGGCGCGCGAGCTGGGCCTGCTGGAAGTGCTGCTGCAACGCGCAGGCCGCCTGGTGAGCAAAGACCAGCTGGTCGAGCGCCTGTGCGAGTGGGGTGAGGAGGTGAGCAACAACGCCATCGAGGTGTATATCCACCGCCTGCGCAAAAAGATTGAAAAAGGCCCCATCCGCATCGCCACCGTGCGTGGCCTGGGTTACTGCCTGGAAAAAATCCCCAGCTAATTTTGCAAAAATGATAGCTGGTTGCGCCCACCCCATAAGGGATAGAGGCACTTTTTATATCCCATCTTGCGGCCAGTGCCTTGAAAATCTTCCAGCGTGAGCAACGCTCCCTGTTCGGTGAAATCCTGGACTGGATGCTCACCCCTTTGCTGCTGCTGTGGCCCATCAGCCTGGCGCTGACCTGGCTGGTGGCGCAGGGCATTGCCAACAAGCCCTTTGACCGCGCCCTCGAATACAACGCCCACGCCCTGGCCCAGCTGGTGACGGTGCAAAAAGGCAAAGTGCAGTTCAACCTGCCCCAGCCCGCCAGCGAAATTTTGCGCGCCGACGACTCCGACACCGTGTACTACCAGGTCATTGGCGCGCGCGGCGAGCTGCTCTCGGGCGAGCGCGAGCTGCCGCGCCCGCCGGAAGAAGACGTCCCCACCACCGGCGAGGTGTACCTGCGCGATGCCGAGCTGCGCGGCATCGACATCCGCATGGCCTATATCTGGGTGCGCCTGCCGCTCAAAGACGCCCCCCTGGCCCTGGTGCAGGTGGCCGAAACCCGCGAAAAACGCAGCGTGCTGGCCGCCGAAATCATCAAGGGCGTGATGCTGCCGCAGTTCATCATCATGCCGCTGGCGGTGCTGCTGGTGTGGCTGGCGCTGGCGCGCGGCATCCGCCCCCTGCACCAGCTCGAAGAGCGCATCCGTGCGCGCAGCCCCGATGACCTGAGCCCGCTGGACCACAAGGCCGTGCCGCTGGAGGTGGCGCCGCTGGTCGATTCGGTCAACGACCTGCTCACGCGGCTGCAAGACTCGCTGGCCACACAAAAACGCTTTCTGGCCGATGCCGCGCACCAGCTCAAAACACCGCTGGCGGGGCTGCGCATGCAGGCCGACCTGGCCCAACGCGAGGGCACCAGCACCGAAGAACTCAAGCGCTCGCTGCAACAGATTGGGCGCTCCAGCATCCGCGCCACGCACACCGTCAACCAGCTGCTGGCGCTGGCACGTGCCGAGGGCAGCGGCGCCGCCCTGGCACGCCAGCCCTGCGACCTGGCCAAGCTCACCATCGAGGTGGTGCGCGACTCGGTGCCACGCGCGCTGGACAAGCGCATCGACCTGGGCTACGACGGCGCCCAGCCCGGCGAGAGCGGCGTGTGGGTGGATGGCAACCCCACGCTGCTCAAAGAACTGGTGCGCAATCTGGTGGACAACGCCATCCACTACACCCCGTCGAGCGCCGACAAACCCGGCGTGGTGACGGCACGGGTGCTGGCCGACCGCTTTGGCCAGGTGCTGCTGCTGCAAGTGGAGGACTCGGGTCCGGGCGTTCCCGAGTCCGAGCGCGAACTGATTTTTCAGCCGTTTTACCGGGCGCTGGGCACCGACGCCGACGGCTCGGGCCTGGGCCTGCCCATCGTGCTGGAAATTGCACGCCAGCACAGCGCCGAGGTGTTTCTGGAAGATGCCCACCCCGAGCAAGTGCCGCCGGGGGCGTTGTTTTCGGTGCGCTTTGCCGCGCGCAGCGAAGACTGAGCGCCCACACGGTACTGCGCTGCGTGCGGGCGCGGGGCTCTGCCGCCGTCAGTTGCAGGGCCGCAGGGTGCGGCCTGCCAGCGCCGGGCGCAGGGGGCCGGTGAGCTGGTCGCGCATGGCCGCGTTGACCGCAGGCAGGCGCAGCACAAAAACAGGCGTATCGGCACGCTCTTGCAACACCCGCGCGCTGCGCACGCCCTGGTTACCCAGGGTGGTCAGGGCGCGCTGGGCCGCTTCTTCGGTAGAAAACCGCCCCAGCGACAGGCCTGGCTCCAGCGCGGCCCCTGGGCGGTCGTAGGAGACGCCCAGCGCGCGCAGTTCGTTGCGCTTCTTGGCCAGTGCGTCGGCATCGGCAAAGCGGCCCATGTAAACCATCCAGCGCCCCGGCAGGCGGGCGCGGTCCAGCACCCAGCTGCCTTCGGGCAGGGCGGCGGCGGCCTTGCGCCAGGCATCGGCCTGGGCATCGTCAAACACGCCTGCCTGCAAGCAGATACCGGGCGCAGGGGCAGAAGCGGGTGCGGCGGCCACTGCCGGAGCAGACGCAGCCGGAGCGGGCGCCGCCGGGGCAGCGGATGCGGCCAGGGCCTGGCTGGCGGGCAGGCCCGGTGCGGCGGCGGGCGCCGCGCTGGCGCTGTCTGTGGGTGCGGGCTCTGGTGCCGGGGCGGGCACAGAAGCGGGTGCAGCCGCAGGTGCGCCCCCCTGGCCAACGATATTCAGCGCCTGGGGGGCAATTTGCTGCGCCAGGCGCTGGGGCTCGGCCTGCTCCACGGGCACCATGCCCAGGTGGCGCAGCATGCCTTGCGACCAGGCGTAGTAGCTCAGGTTGCCCAGCAACAGGGCCAGTACCAGCCACCTCAACATGGCAATCCACCCGCGCGGGCAGACAAAGTGGCAGCCAGGCTGGCCGGGCGCACGCTGACCTCGGAACTGGTCACCGGCTGCATGCCGCTGTCGGTCAACACCCACAGCGCGCCGTCCTCGCCCACGCCCTGGGCAGTGCCGCTGTGGCCGTCACTGAGCACCACGGAGCGGCCTTGCAGCACATCGCGCAGGGCAAAGCGCGGCTGCATGGGGGCAAAGCCGTAGCCCGCAAACGACTGCAACATGGCCACCAGCGGCGCGGCCACCCGCAGCAAGGCGGTGGGCGCATCCAGCAGCACATCCACCTCCTGCAAGCCACCCGGCGGCAAACCCATGCCCGCAGCGTCTGGCGGGCGGATGTTCAGCCCCACGCCCACCACCACGTAGCGCGTGCCTGCGCTGGCGGGTGCCACAGCGCCCTGGGGAGCGACAAAGCTGGCCGTCTCGACCAGGATGCCGCCCAGCTTGCGCTCGCCACCGGCACCGCCCAGCCACAGGTCGTTGGGCCACTTCAGGCCCACACGCGGCGTGGCACTGCCCGGCGGCGGCAACACGGGTTGCAGGCTCTCGGCCACGCTCACGCCCACGGCCAGCGACAGGCCCGACCAGTCGGCAGGCGCCAACGGCAAGCCCAGCGAGAACATCAGCGAATCGCCCGGCTGGCTGCGCCAGGCCCGGCCCAGCCGCCCGCGCCCGGCGGTTTGCTGCTCGGCCACCAGCAGCACCGGGTCAGACTGCCCGGCGCGGGCGCGGCGCATCAATTCGGTGTTGGTGGAGTCCACCGTGGGCAGCACCTCGACGGTGAAGCCGGGCAACTGTGGCACCACAGCCTCCCAGATGGCCTCGGCAGGCCAGCGCAGCGGGGCGCTCATGCCTGGGCGCTCCGGGTGCGGCTGCGGCGTGGCGCTTTGACGCTGGTGGCGGTGGACTCAGGCGACTGGGGCGCGTCCAGCGGCTCGGTCTGGCTGCGCGGCAGCGGCGGCACCCAGCCACGCTTGGGCGCCAGCAGCGTGCCCCGGCACGTGGCAGCGCCGCACCAGCAGGGGTACTCGGCTTTGAGTTTTTTGGTGTAGCGCTCTTCGATGATCAGGCCGTAGTCGTAGTTCAGTTCTTCGCCAGCGGCGATGTTGCGCAGCGCGGTGATGAAGATGCGGCCATCACGCTCATCGGCGTAGCAGTTGGGGGCGCAGCTGTGGTTGATCCAGCGCGAGGAGTTGCCGCCAAAATTGGCGTCGATCACGCGGTCGGCATCGACGTGAAAGTAAAACGTGTGGTTGGGTTGCAGCGGATCGTGTGGGTGGCGGTCTTGCGCCTCTTGCCAGCTGATGATTTCGCCCACGTACTCAATCAGCACCTCGCCCTCGGCAATATCTTGGACGGCAAACACGCCCTTGCCGTGAACGCCGGAGCGGCGGGTCTGGATGCGGCGGCCAGCGGCGGCGGCGGGAGTGGCAGTGCGGGGCATGGCAAAACTTCTGTTAACTTCAATGGGCACACATGCGCGTGCGCATGTACGCGCGAAGAACACGGATTGTAGAAGCGCCCGCAGCAACGCTCGGCCGCCCAGAACCACAACGAAAGAACACCCCATGAGCAAGACCCTGGTCATTGCAGAAAAGCCATCGGTCGCACAAGACATCGTGCGTGCCCTCACGCCCGTGGCGGGCAAGTTTGACAAGCACGAAGACCACTTCGAGAACGAACAGTACGTGGTCACCAGCGCCGTGGGCCACCTGGTCGAAATCCAGGCGCCTGAAGAGTTCGACGTGAAACGCGGCAAATGGAGCTTTGCCAACCTGCCGGTGATTCCGCCGCGCTTTGATCTGAAGCCCGTGGACAAAACCAAGGCGCGCCTGAACGCCGTGGTCAAGCAAGCCAAGCGCAAGGACGTGACCGCGCTCATCAATGCCTGCGACGCGGGCCGTGAGGGCGAGCTGATCTTCCGCCTGATCGAGCAGTACGCGGGCGGCAGCAAGCCGCTGGGCAAGCCGGTGCAGCGGCTGTGGCTGCAATCGATGACGCCGCAGGCCATCCGTGACGGCTTCCAGCACCTGCGCAGCGACGCGCAAATGCAGGGCCTGGCGCACGCGGCGCGCAGCCGCTCGGAGGCCGACTGGCTGGTGGGCATCAATGGCACGCGCGCCATGACCGCCTTCAACTCGCGCGACGGCGGTTTCTTTTTGACCACCGTGGGCCGGGTGCAGACGCCCACGCTGTCGCTGGTGGTGGAGCGCGAGGAAAAAATCCGCAAATTCATCAGCCGCGACTACTGGGAAATCCATGCCAACTTTGCCGCCCAGGCGGGCGACTACCCCGGCAAGTGGTTCGACCCGCAGTGGAAGAAAAGCGACGACCCCGAGCTGCGCGCCGACCGCGTCTGGACGCAGCAGCAGGCCCAGGCCATTGCCGACGCCGCGCGCGGCCAGAGCGCCCGTGTCAGCGAAGAAAGCAAGCCCACCACCCAGGCCAGCGGCCTGCTGTTTGACCTGACCAGCCTGCAACGCGAGGCCAACGGCAAGTTCGGCTTCAGCGCCAAAACCACGCTGGCGCTGGCGCAAAGCCTGTACGAGCGCCACAAGGCCCTGACCTACCCGCGTACCGACTCGCGCGCCCTGCCCGAAGACTACGTGCCCGTAGCCCAGCAAACCTTTGCCATGCTGGCCGCCAGTGGCATGGCGCACCTGGCGCCGCACGCCCAGACCGCCCTGAACAACGGCTACATCCGGCCCACCAAGCGCATTTTTGACAACAGCAAGGTGTCAGACCACTTTGCCATCATCCCCACGCTGCAAGCGCCCGGCGAATTGTCCGAGGCCGAGCAAAAGCTCTACGACCTGGTGGTGCGCCGCTTCATGGCGGTGTTCTTCCCCAGCGCCGAGTATCTGGTGACCACGCGCATCAGCACAGTGCAGCACGCGGGCACCGAGCACCACTTCAAGACCGAGGGCAAAGTGCTGGTCAAACCGGGCTGGCTGGCCATTTACGGCAAGGAAGCGGCGGGTGAAGTACCCGACGCCAAAGAAGGCGACAAAGGCCAAAGCCTGGTGCCCGTGCAGCCCGGCGAGCAGCCGCGCGCCCAGCAGGTCGAGCCCAAGCCCCTGAAAACCCGGCCCCCGGCACGCTACTCCGAAGCCACGCTGTTGGGTGCCATGGAGAGCGCGGGCAAGCAGGTGGAAGACGAGAGCATGCGCCAGGCCATGCAGGAAAAGGGCCTGGGCACGCCCGCCACGCGCGCCGCCATCATCGAGGGCCTGCTCACCGAAAAATACATGCTGCGCGAAGGCCGCGAGATCATCCCCACGGCCAAAGCCTTCCAGCTGATGACGCTCTTGCGCGGCCTGGATGTGAAAGAGCTGGCCCGCGCCGATCTGACCGGCGAATGGGAATACAAGCTGGCGCAGATGGAAAAAGGCCAGCTCTCGCGCGAAACTTTCATGGCCGAGATTGCCGCCATGACCGAGCGCATGGTGAAAAAAGCCAAGGAATACGACCGCGACACCATCCCCGGCGACTACGCCACGCTGCACGCCCCGTGCCCCAACTGCGGCGGCGTGGTGAAAGAAAACTACCGCCGCTACGCCTGCGTGGGCAAAGCGGGCGCCGAGCCCTGCGGCTTCTCGTTTGGCAAATCGCCCGCCGGGCGCACCTTTGAGCCGCCCGAGGCTGAAGCCCTGCTGGCCGACAAAAAAATCGGCCCGCTGGAAGGCTTCCGCTCCAAAGCGGGCTGGCCGTTCACCGCTGAAATCGCCCTGACCTACGACGACGAGGCACACAACTACAAGCTCGAATTCGACTTTGGCGACGACAAAAACGCCGCCGACACAGGTGAGCTGGTGGACTTTGCCGGCCAGGAATCGCTGGGCGCGTGCCCGCAGTGCGGCGCGGCGGTCTATGAGCACGGCAGCAACTACGTGTGCAGCCACGCCGTGGCCACCACCGCCCAGCCCGCGGCCACCTGCAACTTCAAGAGCGGAAAAATCATCTTGCAGCAGCCCGTGGAGCGCGAGCAAATGCACAAGCTGCTCACCACCGGCAAAACCGACTTGCTCGACAAGTTCGTCAGCATGCGCACGCGCCGCGCCTTCAAAGCCCACCTGGCCTGGGATGCGGCGGCGGGCAAGGTCAATTTTGAGTTTGCCCCGAGCAAGTTTCCGCCGCGCAAAACGGCAGGCGGCGCTCCTGATTCAGGAGCTGGTAGCGCCCGAACCACGGGCGCTACAGCCACAAAAAGCCTGAAATCTGCGGCCAAAACCACGGCCAAAGCTGCCACCAAGCCCGCTGCCAAAAAAGCCAAGGCCGCCAGCCCCGGCAAACAGCCCAGCGCCGCCCTGGCCGCCGTGATTGGCGCCGAGCCGGTGGCGCACACCGAGGTCATCAAAAAGGTGTGGGACTACGTCAAGGCCCAGGGCCTGCAAGACGCCAGCAACAAGCGCGCCATCAATGCCGACGCCCTGCTGCTGCCGGTGTTTGGCAAACCGCAAATCACCATGTTCGAGCTGGCCGGCATCGTGGGCAAGCACCTGGCATAAACCGCCGCCCGCCCCCGGCACGCCAGCACCAGGCGGGCCGGGGCAGCGCGGGGGCCGCGTTGCGGGGCGCAATCCGGACAAACGCTGATCCAGCGCATCCAGCCCCGTCAAGAACTGCCATCTTCTGCCTTTACCATGTGGCACGACAACCTGCTGCAACGTGTACAAAAAAGGAGAGACTGAATGACGTTCATGCCGTGGAGCGATGAAATCGCCGTGGGTATCAGCGATGTCGATGAGCAACACCACTGGCTGGTGGACCGCATCAACCAGCTGCACACCGAGCTGTCAGAGCCCACACCCAACAAAACGGCCATCGGGGAAGTGCTGGAAGGGCTGATGGACTACACCATGAACCACTTCATCATGGAAGAGGAATGGTTTGAGCGCCACGCCTACCCCGACACCGCGGCGCACAAGGCCCAGCACAACAAGTTCACCGGCACCATCATGAACGCGCTGACCGACTTTGAAGACGGCCAGCACATCTCTACCGACATCCTGGAATTTCTCAAGCACTGGCTGACCCAGCACATCATGCGCACCGACAAGGCCTATGTGCCTTTTCTGAAGGCACAAGGCGTCAGCTGAGAAAGGCGCGCGCCTCAGGCGCTGCGCTGGCGGCTTTTCTGCTGCAAAAACTGGCGCAATTCCTTGTCGTTGCGCCGGATGTGCAACGACAACCAGTCGCGCAGCACAGAAGACAACTGTGACGCCACGGTCACGCTGCCTTGTTGCTGCTTTTGCCGCAGCTCATGCAGCTTGTTGACGAAATGCGTGTGTCCCTGCTTGTG